>NZ_JADBGC010000020.1:0-182373 GCF_014892245.1 Microbispora sitophila
GCGATCTTCGGTGAGAAGGCGCGTGAGGTCCGCGACACCTCGCTGAAGGTGCCGCACGGTGAGTCCGGCAAGGTCATCGGCGTGCGGGTGTTCAGCCGTGAGGAGGGCGACGAGCTTCCTCCGGGTGTCAACGAGCTGGTGCGTGTCTACGTGGCGCAGAAGCGCAAGATCACCGATGGTGACAAGCTCGCCGGCCGTCACGGCAACAAGGGCGTCATCTCCAAGATCCTGCCGGTGGAGGACATGCCGTTCCTGGAGGACGGCACGCCGGTCGACATCGTCCTCAACCCGCTGGGCGTGCCCGGCCGGATGAACGTCGGCCAGGTGCTGGAGACACATCTCGGGTGGATCGCCGCCCGCGGATGGGACGTCTCCGGTCTCGAGGAAGCCTGGGCCGAGCGCCTGCGCGAGAAGGACATGGACAGGGTCGAGCCCTGGACCAAGGTCGCCACGCCGGTGTTCGACGGCGCCCACGAGGAGGAGATCGTCGGCCTGCTCAACAACACCCTGCTCAACCGGGACGGCTCCCGCATGGTGGGGGAGAACGGCAAGGCGCGGCTGTTCGACGGCCGCTCCGGCGAGCCGTTCCCGCACCCGATCTCGGTGGGTTACATCTACATCCTGAAGCTGCTGCACCTGGTCGACGACAAGATCCACGCTCGCTCGACCGGCCCGTACTCGATGATCACCCAGCAGCCGCTGGGTGGTAAGGCGCAGTTCGGCGGCCAGCGCTTCGGCGAGATGGAGGTGTGGGCCCTGGAGGCCTACGGCGCGGCGTACGCGCTGCAGGAGCTGCTGACGATCAAGTCCGACGACGTCCTGGGCCGGGTGAAGGTCTACGAGGCCATCGTCAAGGGCGAGAACATCCCCGAGGCGGGCATTCCCGAGTCCTTCAAGGTCCTCATCAAGGAGATGCAGTCGCTCTGTCTGAACGTCGAGGTTCTGTCGAGCGACGGCATGTCGATCGAGATGAGGGACACCGACGAGGACGTCTTCCGCGCGGCGGAGGAGCTCGGCATCGACCTGTCCCGGCGTCCCCACGAGGGCGCGATGACCGTCGACGAGGTCTGATTCAAAAGGGGATTATCTAGTGCTCGACGTCAACTTCTTCGACGAGCTGCGCATCGGCCTCGCGACCGCCGACGACATCAGGCAGTGGTCGCACGGCGAGGTGAAGAAGCCGGAGACCATCAACTACCGGACCCTCAAGCCGGAGAAGGACGGGCTCTTCTGCGAGAAGATCTTCGGTCCGACCCGGGACTGGGAGTGCTACTGCGGCAAGTACAAGCGCGTCCGCTTCAAGGGCATCATCTGTGAGCGCTGTGGCGTCGAGGTCACGCGCGCCAAGGTGCGCCGCGAGCGGATGGGCCACATCGAGCTGGCCGCTCCGGTCACCCACATCTGGTACTTCAAGGGCGTCCCGTCGCGCCTCGGTTACCTGCTCGACCTGGCCCCGAAGGACCTGGAGAAGGTCATCTACTTCGCGGCGTACATGATCACGCATGTCGACACCGAGATGCGTGACCGCGACCTGCCGTCGCTGGAGGCGAAGATCTCCGTCGAGCGGCAGCACATCGAGCAGCGCCGTGACGCCGACATCGAGGCCCGCCAGAAGAAGCTCGAGGCCGACCTGGCCGAGCTGGAGGCCGCCGGCGCCAAGGGCGACGCCCGCCGCAAGGTGCGTGAGGGCGCCGACCGTGAGATGCGCCAGCTCCGCGACCGGGCCCAGCGCGAGCTGGACCGGCTCGAGGAGGTCTGGAGCCGCTTCAAGAACCTCAAGGTCCAGGACCTGGAGGGCGACGAGCTGCTCTACCGCGAGATGCGCGACCGGTTCGGCCGCTACTTCCGCGGCGGCATGGGCGCCCAGGCCATCCAGGAGCGGCTGACCGGCTTCGACCTGGAGGCCGAGGCGGAGAACCTGCGGGAGACCATCCGCAGCGGCAAGGGCCAGAAGAAGGCCCGCGCCCTCAAGCGGCTCAAGGTCGTCGCGGCGTTCCTCAACACCCGCAACTCGCCGAGCGGCATGGTCCTCGACTGCATCCCGGTGATCCCGCCGGACCTGCGGCCGATGGTCCAGCTCGACGGTGGCCGCTTCGCCACCTCGGACCTGAACGACCTGTACCGCCGGGTCATCAACCGGAACAACCGCCTCAAGCGTCTGCTCGACCTCGGCGCGCCCGAGATCATCGTGAACAACGAGAAGCGGATGCTCCAGGAGGCCGTCGACGCCCTGTTCGACAACGGCCGCCGCGGCCGCCCGGTCACGGGCCCCGGCAACCGTCCGTTGAAGTCCCTCAGCGACATGCTGAAGGGTAAGCAGGGTCGTTTCCGGCAGAACCTGCTCGGCAAGCGCGTCGACTACTCCGGCCGTTCGGTCATCGTCGTCGGCCCGCAGCTCAAGCTCCACCAGTGCGGCCTGCCCAAGCAGATGGCGCTGGAGCTGTTCAAGCCGTTCGTGATGAAGCGCCTGGTCGATCTCAACCACGCGCAGAACATCAAGTCCGCCAAGCGGATGGTCGAGCGGTCCAAGCCGGTCGTGTGGGACGTGCTGGAAGAGGTCATCACCGAGCACCCGGTGCTGCTCAACCGCGCGCCCACCCTGCACCGCCTGGGCATCCAGGCCTTCGAGCCGCAGCTCGTCGAGGGCAAGGCCATCCAGATCCACCCGCTCGTCTGCACCGCGTTCAACGCGGACTTCGACGGCGACCAGATGGCGGTGCACCTGCCGCTGTCGGCCGAGGCCCAGGCCGAGGCCCGGATCCTGATGCTGTCCACCAACAACATCCTCAAGCCGGCGGACGGCAAGCCGGTGACGATGCCCACCCAGGACATGGTCATCGGTCTGTACTGGCTGACCACCCAGAAGGAGGCCGGCCTGGGCGAGGGCCGGGTGTTCGCCACGGTGTCGGAGGCCCTCATGGCCTTCGACCGCCACGAGCTGGACATCCAGGCCAAGATCCAGGTGCGGCTCAAGGACGTCCCGCCGCCGCGCGGCTGGGAGGCCCCCGAGGGCTGGGAGTCCGGCGACCCGATCCGGCTGGAGACCACGCTGGGCCGGTGCCTGTTCAACCAGACGCTGCCCGCCAACTACCCCTTTGTGAACTACCAGGTCGGCAAGAAGCAGCTCTCGGCGATCGTCAACGAGCTGGCCGAGCGGTACCCGAAGGTGGAGGTGGCCAACGCGCTCGACTCGCTGAAGGACGCCGGCTTCTACTGGGCGACCCGCGCCGGTGTCACGATCTCCATCGAGGACGTCGTGGCGCCGCCGAACAAGGCCGAGATCATGGAGTCGTACGAGAGGCGGGCCGACAAGGTCCAGCGGGAGTACGACCGCGGTCTGATCACCGACGAGGAGCGCCGTCAGGAGCTCATCGAGATCTGGACCCACGCGACGGCGGACGTCGAGACCGACATGGTCAACGCGTTCCCGGCGACCAACCCGGTCTGGATGATGGTCAACTCGGGCGCCCGCGGTAACCGCATGCAGGTCCGGCAGATCGCCGGCATCCGCGGCCTGGTGTCCAACACCAAGGGTGAGACGATCCCGCGGCCGATCAAGTCCTCCTTCCGCGAGGGCCTGTCGGTGCTGGAGTACTTCATCTCGACCCACGGTCAGCGGAAGGGTCTGGCGGACACCGCTCTGCGGACCGCCGACTCGGGTTACCTGACCCGTCGTCTGGTCGACGTCGCGCAGGACGTCATCGTGCGCGAGATCGACTGCGGCACCGACCGGGCCGTCCCGCTGCACGTCGGCGAGCGCGACTCCCAGGGCAACCTGGTCAAGGCCGAGAACGCCGAGAGCAACGTGCACGGCCGCATCCTGGCCGAGGACGTCGAGGTGGACGGCAAGCTGATCGCCTCGGCGGGCGTCGACATCAACGACGACGTGGTGACGGCGCTGGTCAACGCCGGCATCGAGACGGTCAGGACCCGCAGCACGCTCGTCTGCGAGGCCAAGATCGGTGTCTGCGCGACCTGCTACGGCCGTTCGCTGGCCACCGGCAAGCTCGTGGACGTCGGCGAGGCCGTCGGCATCATCGCGGCCCAGTCGATCGGTGAGCCCGGCACCCAGCTGACCATGCGTACCTTCCACACCGGTGGTGTGGCGGGCGCCGACATCACCCACGGTCTGCCGCGTGTCCAGGAGCTGTTCGAGGCGCGCATCCCCAAGGGTGTCGCCCCGATCAGCGAGGTCGCCGGCCGCGTCCGGATCGACGAGACCGACAAGACGCGCAAGATCGTGATCACTCCGGACGACGGCTCCGACGAGGTCGCCTACCCGGTGTCGATGCGGTCGCGCCTGCTGGTCTCGGAGGGGCAGCACGTGGACGTCGGCCAGCTCCTGGTCGCCGGTGCGCGCAACCCGAACGAGGTCCTGCGCATCCTCGGCCCGCGTGCCGTCCAGCTCCACCTGGTGGACGAGGTGCAGCAGGTCTACCGCTCGCAGGGTGTGTCGATCCACGACAAGCACATCGAGGTCATCGTCCGGCAGATGCTCAAGCGCGTGAACGTGCTGGAGTCCGGCGACACCGAGCTGCTGCCCGGTGAGCTGGTCGAGCGGCCGCGCTTCGAGGCGATGAACCGTCAGACCGTGGCGGAGGGCGGCCAGCCGGCCTCCGGCCGTCCGGTCCTGATGGGCATCACCAAGGCCTCGCTGGCCACCGAGTCCTGGCTGTCGGCGGCGTCCTTCCAGGAGACGACGCGAGTCCTCACCGACGCGGCGATCCACGCCAAGTCGGACTCGCTGCTCGGCCTCAAGGAGAACGTCATCATCGGTAAGCTCATCCCGGCCGGTACGGGCATGCCCCAGTACCGCAACATCCGGGTGGAGCCGACCGAGGAGGCCAAGGCCGCGATGTACACGGTCGGCGGCTACGACGGCTCGGCTGCGGACTACACCTTCGGCTCCGGCAGCGGCGAGGCCGTCCCGCTGGAGGAGTACGACTTCGGTCAGTACGGCCGTTGACAGGTCGCCGCGGTGAGCCGATCGCCGCGGCGGGGACGTACGGAAGCGGCCCGGGGCATCACGCCCCGGGCCGCTTTCCGTTTGGCCGGCTTCCCGGTTTGTCCGGCTGACCGGGCGGCCGGGCCGCGCGACGCAGGGCGGGGGCGGTGCGGAAAGCGTGAGAAGCCTCTCGTGGGGACGGTATGATGGGGGGCCGAGTCCTTCGGCGGTCCGTCCTGGGCCGTCGGCGCAGCGGCACGTCGAGACAGCGGGGCACGTCCCTCCGGGGCGTCCTCCTCTGTTTTGACGTGTTGTACCGGGGCGGGTAGGCTTTACCTTCGTGCCCGTCTGTGGGCTCGCATGCGTGCGCTCAAATGCCGCTTCCCGACGAGGGGGGCGTGTGGGGGCGCCGTGTGACTCCTCCAGATCGACCGGGTCCGCCCGGGTGTGATGCGACAAGAGCGCGACACGCCCGAGCGCGGGGGTCGAAGGGGATGGAAAACCAGCAGGTCATGACACCGGCAGTACCTGCAAGCCTGTGAGAGGCGGCATCGCCACCTCGATCGGGTCCTACGTATCACCGGCTAGGCACGAAACGGAGACGCGGTGCCCACCATTCAGCAGTTGGTCCGAAAGGGCCGGCAGGACAAGGTCAGCAAGACCAAGACTCCTGCCCTCAAGGGGAGCCCGCAGCGGCGCGGCGTTTGCACCCGCGTTTACACGACGACCCCCAAGAAGCCCAACTCGGCGCTGCGCAAGGTGGCCCGTGTTCGGCTCACCAACGGCATCGAGGTCACGGCTTACATCCCCGGGGTGGGCCACAACCTCCAGGAGCACTCGATGGTGCTCGTGCGTGGTGGTCGTGTGAAGGACCTGCCGGGTGTTCGCTACAAGATCATCCGTGGTTCGCTGGACACCCAGGCGGTCCGCAACCGCAAGCAGGCCCGCAGCCGTTACGGCGCTAAGAAGGAGAAGAGCTGACATGCCGCGCAAGGGTTCCCCTGGCCGCCGCCAGCTGGTCGCTGACCCGGTGCACAACTCGCCGCTGGTCACCGCGCTCATCAACAAGGTTCTCCTGGACGGCAAGCGCTCCCTCGCGCAGTCGATCGTCTACGGCGCCCTCGAGGGCTGCAAGGACAAGACCGGCAACGACCCGGTCGTCACGCTCAAGCGCGCTCTCGACAACGTCCGCCCGACGCTCGAGGTGAAGAGCCGCCGCGTCGGTGGCGCCACCTACCAGGTGCCGGTCGAGGTCAAGGCCTCGCGCAGCACCACGCTGGCGCTGCGGTGGATCGTCCAGTACTCCCGGGCGCGCCGCGAGAAGACCATGACCGAGCGGCTCATGAACGAGCTGCTCGACGCGAGCAACGGCCTCGGCGCCAGCGTCAAGCGGCGTGAGGACACGCACAAGATGGCCGAGTCCAACAAGGCCTTCGCCCACTACCGCTGGTAGTGAGCACCGACGACGAGTTAAGGACGCGAAGAAGTGGCCACCACGACCGCTCTTGACCTGGCCAGGGTCCGCAACATCGGGATCATGGCCCATATCGACGCGGGCAAGACCACGACGACTGAGCGCATCCTGTTCTACACCGGCATCAACTACAAGATCGGTGAGGTCCATGAGGGCGCTGCCACCATGGACTGGATGGAGCAGGAGCAGGAGCGCGGCATCACCATCACCTCCGCCGCGACCACCTGTAGCTGGCTTGATCACACGATCAACATCATCGACACGCCCGGACACGTGGACTTCACCATCGAGGTCGAGCGGTCGCTGCGTGTTCTCGACGGCGCGGTCGCGGTGTTCGACGGTGTCGCGGGCGTGGAGCCGCAGTCGGAGACGGTCTGGCGCCAGGCCGACCGCTACGGCGTGCCCCGCATCTGCTTCGTGAACAAGATGGACCGCGTCGGCGCGGAGTTCCACCGCTGTGTCGACATGATGATCAACCGGCTGGGCTCCACCCCGGCGGTCATCCAGCTTCCCTGGGGCGTCGAGGCCGACTTCAAGGGCGTCATCGACCTGGTGAAGATGAAGGGCCTGCTCTGGAGCGCCGAGGCGGCCAAGGGCGAGATGTACGACACCGTCGACATCCCGGCCGACCACGCCGACGCCGCCCGTGAGTGGCGCGACAAGCTCGTCGAGACCGTCGCCGAGAACGACGACGAGCTCATGGAGCTCTTCCTGGAGGGTGTCGAGCCCAGCGAGGAGCAGCTCGTCGCGGCCATCCGCCGGGCGACCATCAGCGGCGCGATCAACCCGGTCCTGTGCGGCACCGCGTTCAAGAACAAGGGCGTGCAGCCCCTGCTCGACGCGATCGTCGCCTACCTCCCGGCTCCCACCGACATCCCGGCCTTCAAGGGCCACGCGGTGGGCAACGAGGAGGAGATCGTCGAGCGCCACGCGGACCCGAACGAGCCCTTCGCCGCCCTGGCGTTCAAGATCATGAGCGACCCGCACCTGGGCAAGCTGACCTACATCCGCGTCTACTCCGGAACGCTCGAGGCCGGCACCACCGTGGTGAACTCGGTCAAGGGCAAGAAGGAGCGGATCGGCAAGATCTACCAGATGCACGCGAACAAGCGCGAGGAGCGCCCGACCGCGACCGCTGGTCAGATCGTGGCCGTCATGGGCCTGAAGGACACCACCACCGGTGACACCCTCTCGGACCCGGTCAAGCAGGTCGTCCTCGAGTCGATGACCTTCCCGGCGCCGGTCATCAACGTGGCCATCGAGCCCAAGACCAAGGGCGACCAGGAGAAGCTGGGCACCGCGATCCAGCGGCTGGCCGAGGAGGACCCGTCCTTCCAGGTCCGTCGTGACGAGGAGACCGGCCAGACGGTCATCTGGGGCATGGGCGAGCTTCACCTGGAGATCCTCGTCGACCGGATGCGCCGCGAGTTCAAGGTCGAGGCGAACGTCGGCCGCCCGCAGGTCGCCTACCGCGAGACCATCCGCCGCAAGGTGGAGAAGGTCGAGTACACGCACAAGAAGCAGACCGGTGGTTCCGGCCAGTTCGCGCGTGTGATCATCGACCTGGAGCCGCTGGGCGAGGGCAACGACGGTTACGAGTTCGAGAACAAGGTCACCGGTGGCCGCATCCCGCGGGAGTACATCCCGTCGGTGGACGCGGGCGCGCAGGAGGCGGCCGAGTTCGGCGTGCTCGCCGGCTACCCGATGGTCGGCGTCAAGGTCACGCTTCAGGACGGCGCCTTCCACGAGGTCGACTCGTCGGAAATGGCCTTCAAGATTGCCGGCTCGATGGCCTTCAAGGAGGCCGCGCGCAAGGCAGACGCCGTACTCCTCGAGCCGATGATGGCCGTCGAGGTCACCACGCCCGAGGACTACATGGGAGACGTCATCGGCGACCTGAACGGTCGTCGCGGACAGATCCAGGCAATGGACGAACGGTCCGGCGCCCGCGTCATCAGGGCGCTCGTTCCGCTTTCCGAGATGTTCGGCTACGTGGGTGACCTGCGCAGCCGTACTCAGGGGCGGGCGAGCTACAGCATGCAGTTCGACTCCTACGCGGAGGTGCCCCCGGGCATCGCCAAGGAGATCGTCGCGAAGGCTCGGGGCGAATAGTTCCGCTCGCGGTACGGCGGAGCGCCCGAGGGCGCCCCGCCGTACCGAGCCTGAGGGTAGAAGACGCAAGTCAAGTCAGAATCTCTAAGGAGACAGACCAGTGGCCAAGGCCAAGTTCGAGCGGAACAAGCCGCACGTGAACATCGGCACCATTGGGCACATCGACCACGGCAAGACCACTCTGACCGCGGCGATCACCAAGGTGCTTCACGACCGTTTCCCGCAGCTCAACGAGGCGACCCCGTTCGACAAGATCGACAAGGCGCCCGAGGAGAAGGCTCGCGGAATCACCATCTCCATCGCGCACGTCGAGTACCAGACCGAGAAGCGCCACTACGCCCACGTGGACTGCCCCGGTCACGCCGACTACGTGAAGAACATGATCACCGGTGCCGCCCAGATGGACGGCGCGATCCTGGTGGTCGCGGCCACCGACGGCCCGATGCCGCAGACGAAGGAGCACGTCCTCCTGGCCCGCCAGGTCGGCGTCCCCTACATCGTCGTGGCCCTCAACAAGGCCGACATGGTCGACGACGAGGAGATCCTGGAGCTCGTCGAGCTCGAGGTCCGCGAGCTGCTGTCCGCCCAGGAGTTCCCGGGCGACGACCTGCCGGTCGTGCGCGTATCGGCGCTCAAGGCGCTCGAGGGCGACGAGAAGTGGGGCGACTCGATCATCGAGCTCATGAACGCCGTGGACGAGAACGTCCCCGAGCCGGTTCGTGACACCGACAAGCCGTTCCTCATGCCGATCGAGGACGTGTTCTCGATCACCGGTCGCGGCACCGTCGTCACCGGTCGTATCGAGCGCGGTGTCGTCAAGGTCAACGAGACCGTCGACATCATCGGCATCAAGGAGAAGAGCACCACGACGACCGTCACCGGCGTCGAGATGTTCCGCAAGCTCCTCGACGAGGGCCAGGCCGGTGACAACGTCGGTCTGCTCCTGCGCGGCATCAAGCGCGAGGAGGTCGAGCGCGGTCAGTGTGTCATCAAGCCGGGCACGACCACCCCGCACACCGAGTTCGAGGCGCAGGTCTACATCCTGTCCAAGGACGAGGGCGGCCGCCACACGCCGTTCTTCAACAACTACCGTCCTCAGTTCTACTTCCGTACGACTGACGTGACGGGCGTGGTGAACCTGCCGGAGGGCACCGAGATGGTCATGCCCGGTGACAACACCGAGATGACCGTCCAGCTCATCCAGCCGGTCGCCATGGAAGAGGGCCTGAAGTTCGCGATCCGCGAGGGTGGCCGCACCGTCGGCGCCGGTCGCGTCACGAAGGTCATCAAGTAGTAGCACCGCTGGGCGGCGGTCGGGTCCACAGGGCCTGACCGCCGCACCGCGCAGGGGCCGGAGACGGTCCCCCACGGACGACGAGACCGTGATCTCGCAGTGCTTTCGGCCGCACTTCGACCGAAGCCACTGCCAGATCACGGAACACCGGACGGGATCCGGGCGTCGGTCATGTGGAAACAGACCTGCGGCAACAGGCCGCGCGATGCTTTATAGGACGACAGCGAAGGACACCGAGGCCATTATGGCGGGACAGAAGATCCGCATCCGGCTTAAGGCGTATGACCACGAGGTCATCGACAGCTCGGCCAAGAAGATCGTCGAGACGGTGACGCGGACCGGCGCCAAGGTCGCTGGCCCGGTGCCGCTGCCGACCGAGAAGAACGTGTACTGCGTCATCCGGTCGCCGCACAAGTACAAGGACAGCCGCGAGCACTTTGAGATGCGTACGCACAAGCGGCTGATTGACATCATCGACCCGACGCCGAAGACGGTCGACTCGCTCATGCGTCTCGACCTTCCCGCCGGCGTGGACATCTCGATCAAGCTCTAAGGAACGCACTGACATGGCTAAGCAGATCAAGGGCGTCCTGGGCAAGAAGCTCGGCATGACCCAGGTCTTCGATGAGGCGAACCGGGTGATCCCGGTCACCGTCGTCGAGGCCGGTCCGTGCGTGGTGACCCGGGTCCGCACTCCGGAGAAGGACGGCTACTCCGCTGTCCAGCTCGGCTACGGGCAGATCGACCCGCGCAAGGTGAACAAGCCCCTGGGCGACTACCTGCGCAAGCACGACATCACCCCGCGCCGCTACTTCGCCGAGGTTCGCACCGAGGACGCCTCCGAGTACACGATCGGCCAGGAGATCCTCGCCGACACCTTCGAGGCCGGCCAGTACGTCGACGTCACGGGCAAGAGCAAGGGCAAGGGCTACGCCGGTGTCATGAAGCGCCACAACTTCCGTGGTCTGGGCGCTTCGCACGGTACCCAGCGCAAGCACCGCTCCCCGGGCTCCATCGGTGGCTGCGCCACCCCGGGCCGCGTTTTCAAGGGCCTGCGCATGGCCGGGCGGATGGGCAACGTCCGCACGACGGTCCAGAGCCTCAAGGTGCACGCCGTGGACGCCGAGAAGGGCCTCATCCTGATCAAGGGTGCGATCCCCGGCGCCAACGGCAGCCTGGTCCTCCTCCGCACCGCTGCCAAGAAGGGGGTTGCTGCGAAGTGACCACGACCATTGACGTCCTCGACGCCAGCGGCGCCAAGACGGGGAGCGTCGACCTTCCCGAGGAGGTCTTCGGGGCCAAGGTCAACGTCCCGCTGATCCACCAGGTGGTCGTCGCCCAGCTCGCCGCTCGCCGGCAGGGCACCCACGCGACCAAGACCCGCGGTGACGTCTCCGGCGGCGGCAAGAAGCCGTACCGGCAGAAGGGCACCGGCCGCGCCCGCCAGGGTTCGACCCGCGCTCCGCAGTTCGCCGGCGGTGGCACCGTCCACGGCCCGCAGCCGCGCTCCTACGAGCAGCGGACGCCCAAGAAGATGAAGGCGGCGGCCCTGAAGGGCGCGCTGTCCGACCGCGCCGGCGGCGGCCGCGTCCACGTGGTGAGCAGCCTGGTCACCGGTGAGACGCCCAAGACCAAGGCCGCCCTCGAGGCCCTGCGCAAGATCACGCAGGCCCGCAGCGTCCTCGTCGTGGTCGACGAGAACGACGAGCTCACCTGGCTCAGCCTGCGCAACGCGCCCGAGGTCCACCTGCTGGACGCGGGACAGCTGAACACCTACGACGTGCTGTGCCACGACGACGTGGTCTTCACCCGTGAGGCCTACGACCAGGTCGTGGCCCGGCTGGCGAACAGCGGGAAGGAAGAGGCCTGATGCAGAAGATCGCCGACCCGCGCGACATCATCCTCAAGCCGATCGTCTCCGAGAAGAGCTACGGCCTGATCGATGAGCACAACAAGTACACGTTCCTGGTGCGCAAGGGTGCCAACAAGACGCAGGTGAAGATCGCCGTCGAGCAGATCTTCGGCGTCAAGGTGACCGGCGTGAACACGATCAACCGCCAGGGCAAGCGCAAGCGGACCCGGCACGGCTACGGCCAGCGCCCGGACACCAAGCGCGCGATCGTGAGCCTGGCCGAGGGCGAGCGGATCGACATCTTCGGTCAGATCGGCTAGCACCTGCCGCAGCGGGGAGAGGGGCCCCTCGCCACCGAGCGAGGGACTCGCCCCATTGAGTAAGCACCGGGGGGACCGCCGAGAGGCGGACCCCGACCGGTACGAACCGACGAAGGATGAACGAAAGAGATGGGCATCCGTAAATACAAGCCGACGACTCCGGGTCGTCGCGGCGCGAGCGTCTCGGACTTCGCCGAGATCACGCGCAGCACTCCGGAGAAGTCGCTGCTTGCCCCCCTGCACAGCAAGGGCGGCCGTAACGTCCACGGCCGGGTGACCGCCCGGCACCAGGGAGGCGGGCACAAGCGCGCCTACCGGATCATCGACTTCCGCCGCCACGACAAGGACGGGATCCCGGCCAAGGTCGCGCACATCGAGTACGACCCCAACCGCACCTCCCGCATCGCGCTGCTGCACTACGCCGACGGCGAGAAGCGCTACATCCTCGCCCCGGTCGGCCTCAAGCAGGGGGACCAGGTCGAGAACGGCCCCACGGCCGACATCAAGCCGGGCAACTGCCTGCCGCTGCGCAACATCCCGACCGGTACCTTCATCCACGCGGTGGAGCTGCGTCCCGGTGGCGGCGCCAAGCTCGGCCGTAGCGCCGGCGCGCAGATCCAGCTGCTCGCCAAGGAGGGCATGTACGCCACGCTGCGTATGCCGTCCGGAGAAATGCGTCAGGTCGACGTGCGCTGCCGGGCCTCTGTGGGTCAGGTGGGCAACGCCGAGCAGGCCAACATCAGCATCGGCAAGGCCGGCCGCAACCGCTGGAAGGGCAAGCGCCCCACGGTCCGCGGTGTCGCCATGAACCCGGTCGACCACCCGCACGGCGGTGGTGAGGGCAAGACCTCCGGTGGTCGCCACCCGGTGAACCCGAAGGGCAAGCCCGAGGGCCGCACCCGGCAGCCGAACAAGCCCAGCGACCGGCTGATCATCCGTCGTCGGAGCAAGAGGAAGAAGCGGTAGGAGCAGCCGAAATGCCACGTAGTCTTAAGAAGGGTCCCTTCGTGGACGATCACCTTCAGAAGAAGGTGGACGCCCAGAACGAGAAGGGCACCAAGAACGTCATCAAGACGTGGTCGCGGCGCTCCATGATCGTGCCCGACATGATCGGCCACACGATCGCCGTGCACGACGGCCGCAAGCACGTCCCGGTGTTCATCACCGAGTCGATGATCGGTCACAAGCTCGGTGAGTTCGCCCCCACGCGGACGTTCCGCAGCCACGTCAAGGAAGACCGCCGCAGCCGGCGGTAAGCGCCTTCAAGCCAGCAGTTAGAGGAGAAAGCGATGGAAGCCAGGGCACAGGCGCGGTACGCGCGCCACACGCCCCGGAAGGCCCGCCGCGTGGTGGACCTCATTCGCGGGCTGCCCGCTTCGGAGGCGCAGGCCGTGCTGCAGTTCGCTCCCCAGGCGGCGAGCGAGACCGTTTACAAGGTGCTCTCGAGCGCGATCGCGAACGCTGAGCACAACTTCAAGCTCGACCGGGACACGCTCTTCGTGAGCCGGGCGTGGGTCGACGAGGGCCCGACGCTCAAGCGCTTCCGCCCGCGTGCCCAGGGTCGTGCCTATCGGATCAACAAGCGGACCAGCCACATCACTGTGATCGTGGAGTCCCGCGAGCCGAAGGGAAGGACCCGCTAGTGGGCCAGAAGGTTAACCCGCACGGGTTCCGCCTCGGCATCACGACCGACTTCAAGAGCCGGTGGTACGCCGACAAGCTGTACAAGTCGTACGTCGCCGAGGACGTGGCGATCCGTCGCATGCTGCAGAAGGGCATGGAGCGGGCCGGCATCTCCAAGGTCGAGATCGAGCGCACGACCGACCGCGTCCAGGTCGACATCCACACCGCCCGGCCGGGCATCGTCATCGGCCGCCGCGGCGCCGAGGCCGACCGCATCCGCGGCGACCTGGAGAAGCTGACCAAGAAGCAGGTCCAGCTGAACATCCTCGAGGTGAAGAACCCCGAGATCGACGCGCAGCTCGTCGCGCAGGGCGTGGCCGAGCAGCTGTCCAGCCGCGTCTCGTTCCGCCGGGCCATGCGCAAGGCCATGCAGTCCGCCATGAAGAGCGGGGCCAAGGGCATCCGTGTCCAGTGCTCCGGCCGTCTGGGCGGCGCCGAGATGTCGCGCTCGGAGTTCTACCGCGAGGGCCGCGTGCCCCTGCACACGCTCCGCGCCGACGTGGACTTCGGCTTCTACGAGGCCCGCACCACCTTCGGCCGCATCGGTGTGAAGGTGTGGATCTACAAGGGCGAGGCCCCGACCAGCCGTTCCGAGCGGGAGGCGGCCGCGGCCGGCGCCCGCGCGGGCCAGCGCCGTGAGCGTGACGACCGTCGCGGTGGCGCGGGCGAGCGTCCGCGTCGTGGCGGCGACCGTCCCCGTCGTGGCGGCGCGGGCCGTAACGACCGTGCACCCAGGACTGAGGCGGCCGCGCAGGCCGCCCCCGAGACCGGCCCGGCGGAGCAGCCGGGTGCTGAAGGGAGCTGACCATGCTGATCCCGCGCAGGGTCAAGCACCGCAAGCAGCACCGGCCCGACCGCAGCGGCGCCGCCAAGGGCGGCACCCGGGTCGTCTTCGGCGAGTTCGGCATTCAGGCGCTTGAGCACTCCTACGTGACCAACCGCCAGATCGAGGCCGCGCGTATCGCCATGACCCGGCACATCCGCCGTGGCGGCAAGGTGTGGATCAACATCTTCCCGGACCGCCCCCTGACGAAGAAGCCGGCCGAGACCCGTATGGGTTCCGGTAAGGGTTCTCCGGAGTGGTGGATCGCCAATGTCAAGCCCGGCCGTGTCATGTTCGAGCTGTCCGGTGTCGCCGAGCCCGTGGCCCGCGAGGCCATGCGGCGCGCGATGCACAAGCTCCCCATGAAGTGCCGTTTCGTCAAGCGTGAAGTGGGTGAGGCGTGATGGCTAAGGGTCTGACCGCCGCGGAGCTGCGTGTCGAGGACCAGGAGGTGCTGGTCCAGAAGCTGAAGGAAGCCAAGGAGGAGCTGTTCAACCTCCGCTTCCAGGCGGCGACGGGTCAGCTGGAGAGCCACGGGCGGCTGCGCGCCGTCCGCCGCGAGATCGCCCGCATCTACACCGTGATGCGCGAGCGCGAGCTCGGAATCGTCACGGTCGAGAAGGAGCCGAGCGATGTCTGAAGCAACCGAGACCCCGACCACCGAGACGCAGCGGAACTACCGCAAGACCCGTGAGGGCCTGGTCGTCAGCGACAAGATGGACAAGACCGTCGTCGTCGCCGTCGAGGACCGCGTCAAGCACCCGCTGTACGGCAAGGTCATCCGCCGTACGACGAAGTACAAGGCCCACGACGAGCAGAACGCCTGCGGCGTCGGCGACCGTGTCCTCCTGATGGAGACCCGGCCGCTCTCGGCCACCAAGCGGTGGCGGGTCGTCGAGATCCTCGAGAAGGCCAAGTAACACCACAGACGCGCCTCGTGGGGGGTGGGAGACCGCCCCCCATGATGGCGTCCAAGGGGCGGGGCCGGGCATCGGTCCCGTCCGCCCGCGGCGGCGGTCGTACGGCTGTCGCCGAGGGAAAAAGACCACATCAGGTTCGGCCAGGCTCACCACGAGGGTGAGAACCGGCACGACACACAGGAGTAGACGTGATCCAGCAGGAGTCGCGGCTCAAGGTCGCCGACAACACGGGTGCCAAGGAGATTCTTTGCATCCGCGTGCTCGGTGGCTCGGGTCGGCGCTACGCGGGAATCGGCGACATCATCGTGGGCACGGTGAAGGACGCCATTCCCGGCGGAGGCGTTAAGAAAGGCGACGTTGTCAAGGCTGTCGTGGTGCGCACCGTGAAGGAGCGCCGCCGCCCCGACGGCTCCTACATCCGCTTCGACGAGAACGCCGCGGTCATCATCAAGGACAGCGGCGACCCCCGGGGCACCCGCATCTTCGGCCCGGTGGGCCGTGAACTGCGCGACAAGAAGTTCATGCGCATCATCTCGCTCGCGCCGGAGGTGCTGTGATGCCGAAGCTGCACGTGAAGAAGGGTGACCTCGTCCAGGTCATCGCCGGCAAGGACAAGGGCGCCAAGGGCCGGATCATCGCCGCCTACCCGCGTGACGAGCGCGTGGTGGTCGAGGGCGTCAACATGATCAAGAAGCACTCCAAGGTCACCAACCAGGGCCCGCGCGGCGCCAAGGAAGGCGGCGTGCAGACCATGGAGGCTCCCATCCACGTGAGCAACGTCAAGAAGCTCAAGGATGACGAGAAGAAGCCCGAGAAGAAGGCCGCCGAGAAGGGCGACGCCGAGGCGACGGGTGAGGACAGCTGATGACCGCCACCACTGAAGAGCGCACCGTTCCGCGCCTCAAGCAGCGCTACCGCGAGGAGATCATCGCGAAGCTGCGCGAGGAGTTCGGCATCGAGAACATCATGCAGGTACCCACGATCACCAAGATCAAGGTGAACATGGGTGTCGGCGAGGCCGCCCGCGACTCGAAGCTCATCGAGGGCGCCGTGCGCGACCTGACCGCCATCACCGGCCAGAAGCCGGCCGTCGCCCGCGCCCGCAAGTCCATCGCGCAGTTCAAGCTGCGTGAGGGCATGCCGATCGGCGCGCACGTGACGCTGCGCGGCGACCGCATGTGGGAGTTCCTCGACCGCCTGCTGTCCCTGGCGCTGCCGCGTATCCGGGACTTCCGCGGCCTGTCGCCGAAGCAGTTCGACGGCAACGGCAACTACACCTTCGGCCTCACCGAGCAGGTCATGTTCCACGAGGTCGACCAGGACAGGGTGGACCGGCAGCGGGGCATGGACATCACGGTCGTGACCACCGCGAAGAACGACGAGCAGGGCCGGGCGCTGCTGAAGCTCCTCGGATTCCCCTTCAAGGAGGCCTGATCATGGCGAAGACGTCGCTGAAGGTCAAGGCAGCGCGCAAGCAGAAGTTCGAGGTCCGGGCGTACACTCGGTGCTCCCGCTGCGGCCGTCCCCGCGCTGTCTACCGCAAGTTCGGGCTGTGCCGCGTGTGCTTCCGCGAGATGGCGCACCGGGGCGAGCTGCCCGGCATCACCAAGTCGAGCTGGTAAGCCCTCCGCGGGCCAGCTGTACAGAAGTCATATCAACCGGGCGCTGACCGCAGCGCCCACGACCACACCGAAGGTCCCATCGGGGAAACCGCGGTGAGGAAGGCCACCGGCCATGACGATGACCGACCCGATCGCAGACATGCTGACGCGTCTGCGTAACGCGAACTCGGCCTATCACGACACCGTGAGCATGCCTTACTCCAAGATCAAGGCGCACATCGCGGAAATCCTCCAGCAGGAGGGCTACATCCAGGGCTGGAGCGTCGAGGACGCGAAGGTTGGCAAGAACCTCGTGATGGAGCTGAAGTTCGGCCCCAGCCGCGAGCGCGCCATCGCAGGCCTGCGCCGGGTGTCGAAGCCCGGTCTGCGGGTCTATGCAAAGAAGGACAACCTGCCCCGCGTTCTGGGCGGTCTTGGCGTCGCGATCATCTCGACGTCCGGCGGCCTCATGACGGACCGGCAGGCGAGCAAGCGTGGAGTGGGCGGGGAAGTCCTCGCCTACGTCTGGTAACGAGGGGAGGCACTCAGCATGTCGCGAATCGGACGGCTGCCCATCCCCGTACCGGCGGGTGTCGACATCACGATCGACGGCCGGGAAGTCCAGGTCAAGGGGCCCAAGGGCACGCTCACTCACACGGTCGCCGAGCCCATCGAGGTCTCGCGTGGCGAGGACGGCACCATCGCCGTCACCCGCCCGAACGACGAGAACAAGGTCCGTGCGCTGCACGGTCTGTCCCGCACGCTCATCGCCAACATGGTGGCGGGTGTCACGCAGGGCTACACGAAGACGCTCGAGATCGTCGGCGTCGGTTACCGCGTCCAGGCCAAGGGCCCGACGGAGCTGGAGTTCTCGCTGGGCTTCAGCCACCCGGTGATCGTCAAGGCCCCCGAGGGCGTCAGCTTCCGCGTCGAGAAGCCGACCCTGTTCCACGTGGACGGCATCGACAAGCAGAGGGTCGGCGAGGTCGCCGCCAACATCAGGAAGCTGCGCAAGCCGGACCCGTACAAGGGCAAGGGCGTGCGCTACCAGGGCGAGGTTGTCCGCCGCAAGGTCGGAAAGGCTGGTAAGTAGGCATGGCTGGAAAGACTGCGTTCGGCAAGCACACGGCCGCCCGCACGGTCTCCCGGGCTCGCCGGCACCGCCGTGTCCGCAAGAACGTCTTCGGCACGGCCGAGCGTCCGCGCCTGGTCGTCAACCGGTCCACGCGTCACCTGTTCGTGCAGATCGTCGACGACACTCAGGGCCACACGCTGGTGAGCGCGTCCACCATGGACGTCTCGCTGCGCGGCGCCGAGGGTGACAAGACCGAGAAGGCGAAGAAGGTCGGCGAGCTTCTCGCTCAGCGGGCCAAGACCGCCGGGATCACCGCTGTCGTGTTCGACCGCGGTGGCAACCGCTACGCGGGGCGCATCGCCGCTCTCGCGGACAGCGCCCGTGAAGGCGGGCTGGAGTTCTGATGACTCCGGTCCGGGGGTCGCGACTGACGACCCGTCCCAAGAGCAACGAGAAGAGGAACCACTGATGGCTGCAGCTCCGCGTCGCGGTGCCGGCGGCGGTGGCGAGCGGCGTGACCGTCGTGAGGACCGCCGCGGTGGCGCCGCAGACAAGGGCGTCTCGTACATCGAGCGCGTCGTAAAGATCAACCGAGTGGCCAAGGTCGTCCAGGGTGGTCGGCGCTTCAGCTTCACCGCGCTGGTCATCGTCGGCGACGGCAACGGTCTCGTCGGGGTCGGCTACGGCAAGGCCAAGGAGGTGCCCGCGGCGATCGCCAAGGGTGTCGAGGAGGCCAAGAAGCACTTCTTCAAGGTTCCGCGCATCCAGGGCACCATCCCGCACCCGGTGCAGGGCGAGGACGCCGCCGGCGTCGTCCTCCTGCGTCCGGCCTCGCCCGGTACGGGTGTCATCGCGGGTGGCCCGGTTCGCGCGGTCCTGGAGTGCGCCGGGATCCACGACGTGCTGTCCAAGTCGCTCGGCTCGGACAACCCGATCAACATCGTGCACGCCACCGTGGCCGCTCTGAAGGGTCTCAGCCGGCCCGAGGAGATCGCCGCCCGTCGTGGCCTGCCGATCGAGGACGTCGCGCCCAAGGCGATGCTGAAGGCTCGCGCCGAGGGCCTGGCCGAGGCCGCGGCGGCCGCGAAGGCGGTGAGCTAGCGATGGCTCGCCTGAAGATCACCCAGACCCGGTCCAAGATCGGTGGTCAGCAGAACCAGCGTGACTCGCTGCGCTCGCTGGGTCTGAAGCGAATCGGCGACGTCGTCGTCAAGGAGGACCGCCCGGAGATCCGGGGCATGGTCGCCAAGGTGTCGCACCTCGTCGAGGTTGAGGAGGTCGACTAGTCATGACCGAGAACGCTCCGCTCAAGATCCACGACCTCCGTCCGGCCCCCGGCTCCAACAAGGCCAAGACCCGCAAGGGCCGTGGCGAGGGCTCCAAGGGCAAGACGGCCGGCCGTGGCACCAAGGGCACCAGGGCCCGTACGGCCGTGATGCCGGGCTTCGAAGGCGGCCAGGTCCCGCTCCAGCGGCGGCTGCCGAAGCTGAAGGGCTTCTCCAACGCCCTGTTCAAGACGACCTACCAGGTCGTCAACCTGGACAGGCTCGGGGAGCTGTTCCCCCAGGGCGGCGAGGTCACGCTCGACGACCTGGTGACCAAGGGTGCGGTCCGCAAGAACCAGCCCGTGAAGGTGCTGGGCACCGGCGAGATCTCCGTGGCGTTGAACGTGCAGGCGCACGCCTTCTCCGCCAGTGCGAAGGAGAAGATCGCCGCGGCCGGTGGCTCGGTTTCCGAGCTGTAGGCATGACGCTCCACGAGGCGCGGAGGTTCGTTATGAGCCTCCGCGCCCGTAGTGCGTTAGAGTTCGCCTGGCACGGGGCTCCACCCGTGTCCGACCAAGCACTCTGGCAGGAAGACATGTCGATGGACGCCATGCGGGCCATCGCCGACCGTTACCGCGTCACTGGCGCGCAGGAGGGACCGTGCTGACCGCGATTACCCGGGCGTTCCGGACGCCTGACCTGCGCAAGAAGCTGCTCTTCACACTGGGCATCATCGTGCTGTTCCGGCTTGGCTCGGTGCTTCCCACTCCGGGGGTCAACGCCAAGAACGTGGCCCTGTGTCTGGAGCAGGCCCAGGCGGGAGACGCTGCCAACATCTACGGGATGGTGCAGCTCTTCAGCGGCGGCGCCCTGTTGAAACTTTCAGTGTTCGCGCTCGGCATCATGCCGTACATCACCGCGAGCATCATCCTGCAGCTGCTGACGGTGGTGATCCCCCGGCTGGAGGCCCTCAAGAAGGAGGGCCAGGCGGGCACGGCGAAGATCACGCAGTACACCCGTTACCTGACCATCGGGCTGGCGGTGCTGCAGTCGACCGCGTTCGTCGCGCTGGCCCGCACCGGGCAGCTCTTCCAGAACTGCAACCAGGAGATCCTGCTCAGCCAGGACGTCTTCCCGCTGATCACCATGGTCGTCACGATGACCGCAGGCACCGCCGTGATCATGTGGCTGGGCGAGCTGGTGACCGACCGCGGCGTCGGCAACGGCATGTCGATCCTGATCTTCACTCAGGTCATCGCGGTGTTCCCGTCGGAGCTCGTGAACATCTTCCGGCAGAGCCCGTTCAAGTTCGTCGTCGTGATGGTCGTCGGCGTCGTGATGATCGGCGTCGTCGTGTTCATCGAGCAGGCGCAGCGCCGCATCCCGGTGCAGTACGCCAAGCGGATGGTCGGCCGCCGGATGTACGGCGGCACCTCGACCTACATCCCCCTCAAGGTGAACCAGGCCGGCATCATCCCGGTCATCTTCGCCTCGTCTCTGCTGTACCTGCCGCAGCTTCTGGTGACGCTGTTCGGCAACAGCCAGAAGCCCAACGCGGTGATCGAGTGGCTGGCGCAGAACATGATCAGGGGCGACCACCCCATCTACATGGCCACGTTCTTCCTGCTGATCGTCTTCTTCACCTACTTCTACGTGTCCATCACTTTCAACCCCCCTGAAGTGGCTGACAACATGAAGAAGTACGGTGGGTTCATCCCGGGCATCCGCCCGGGCCGGCCGACCGCTGAGTACCTGAGCTACGTGCTCAACAGGCTCACGGCCGCGGGCGCTCCGTATCTGGGTGTGATCTCGCTCATCCCGATCATCGCGCTGGCGGTGGCCGGAGCGAGCCAGAACTTCCCGTTCGGAGGGACCAGCATTCTGATCATGGTTGGTGTTGGTCTGGACACGGTCAAGCAGATCGAGAGCCAGCTTCAGCAGCGCAACTACGAGGGCTTCCTGAGATAGTGCGCCTCGTCCTGGTTGGGCCCCCCGGAGCGGGTAAGGGGACGCAGGCCCAGTTCATCGCTTCGCACCTGTCGATCCCGAAAATCTCGACAGGTGACATCTTCCGTGCCAACGTCTCCGGCGGCACGGAGCTCGGCAAGCTCGCCAAGGAATACATGGACCGCGGCGACCTCGTTCCCGACGAGGTGACCGTGGCCATGGTCCGCGACCGGCTGTCGGAGGACGACGCGCAGGAGGGCTTCCTCCTGGACGGTTTTCCCCGCAACGTGCCCCAGGCCGAGGTCCTCAAGAAGATGCTGGCCGAGTTCGGCACGGCGCTCGACGTGGTCCTCAACCTGGTCGTCGAGGACGACGAGGTCGTACGCCGCCTGGCGGGCCGCCGCACGTGCCGTTCGTGCGGCAAGGTGTGGCATGTCGTGTTCGACCCGCCCGCTGTGGAGGGCGTCTGCGACGCCTGCGGCGGGGAGCTCTTCCAGCGGGACGACGATCGTGAGGAGACCATCAGGCGCCGCCTGGAGGTCTATCAGGAGCAGACGGCGCCGCTGATCTCGTTCTACGCCGATGAGGGAATCCTGCAGGGGGTCGACGCGACCGGGCCGGTCGAGGAGATCACCCAGCGGGCGATGTCGGCGCTGCGGCGGTTCGCCGACTGATTCATTACCGCAGCCGGGAACGCCACTCCACTCCATGGGGTGGCGTTCAGGCTTATATGGGACAATTTCGGGAGGGGGTGCGTCACGTGTTCAAGAAGAATCGGCACGGAATTCAGATCAAGAGCGCCGAGCAACTGGAGAAGATGCGCGCGGCCGGCCTTGTCGTCGCCCGGACGCTGGAGCTGCTCCGGACCTCCGTCCGGCCCGGGATGACGCCGCTCGACCTCGACGCCATCGCCGAGGAGGCCATCCGGGGCGAGGGCGCGATCCCGTCGTTCAAGGGCTACCAGGGCTTCCCCGCCACGATCTGCGCCTCCGTGAACGACGAGGTCGTCCACGGCATCCCCACCGACCGCCGCCCGCTCCGCGAGGGCGACATCATCTCGATCGACTGCGGCGCGATCCTCGACGGGTGGCACGGCGACTCGGCGATAACCGTCGGGATCGGCGAGGTCGACCCCGCGCTGACCGAGCTCATGCGGGTGACCGAGGAGGCCATGTGGCGGGGCATCGCCGCCCTGCGGGTCGGCGGGCACCTGTCCGACGTCGGTCACCAGGTCGAGCAGTACGTGCGTTCTCAGGGCCGCTACGGCATCCCTCAGGAGTACGGCGGGCACGGCATCGGCACCGAGATGCACATGGACCCCTGGGTGGCCAACCACGGCAGGCCGGGGCGCGGCCCCCGCTTCGAGGTGGGCATGTGCTTCGCGATCGAGCCGATGGTGAACCTCGGCACCGACCGCACCAAGGTGCTGGCCGACGACTGGACGGTCGTGACGCTCGACGGCCGCGCCTCCGCCCACTTCGAGCACAGCGTCGCGGTGACGGAGAACGGCCCCCTGGTTCTCACGGCGCTCGACGGCGGAGCCTCCCGCTTCCCCGGCGTCGGCGCGGACGCGGGGGAGAGCGCCTACTGATCCAGCGCGCCCGCTCCGGCGGCGCGTGAACAATAATGGTCGTATCGCTCGAACAGCCTGGAGATGGTGATGGCGGCAGCGCCTGAGATGCGGGCCTCCGACGGCGACCGGGACCGGGTCGCCGCGGCACTGCGCGAGCACGTGGCCGAGGGCAGGCTCACCATCGACGAGTTCAACGAGCGGCTGGAGCAGGTCTACCAGAGTCGTACGTACGGGGAACTGGCCAAGCTCACCTCCGACCTGCCCGAGATCGACCTGCACCGGCTGCCCGCCTCCACCGAGTCCGTACGACGGCCTCGTCCGGCCCGGCGTGACGACAAGGCGCGGGCCGGCCTGAAGGCCGCCTGGACCGCCTGGGCGGGCGCCAGCGCCGTGAACTGGATGATCTGGCTCATCGTCGGCATCAGTTCGGGCCACTTCGTCTATCCCTGGCCCATGTGGGTCATGGGCCCCTGGGGCGTCATCCTCCTCATCAACACGATGGCCGGAACGGCCGGTCAGTCCCGGCGCGACACCTGAGTGTTCTTTACCGGAGGGCCGCCGTGGCGGGAGCCGCGGGCGGGTAGACGTCCGGTGTCGCGACGTACGGCCCCGCTCGGGCCGTGCCCCCGCGGTGATCAGGCCGCACCCGCCCGTCCCGGCATTTCGGCGGTGCAGGGCGGGCGGGTGCGGCGGCTTCCCCCGGAGTCGGCCTGAGGGAGCGGGCCGGCGCCGAATTGGCCGGACGCCCCCGCCGGGGGTAGTCTGTGATCTGGTTGTGTCGGGACCCCTGCCGTCGTTTCGCAATTCGGCCCGGGTTGTCGTACACTCCTTTGTCGGTTCACTATGACCTTTGCGCCTAGGCGGCCTGGCTGGTCGCCGCTCTCTGGAAGCGCCCGAAGGTCGCGGCTGCTTAGTGTTCCGAAGCCTCAGACGATCCGATCAGTGAAACGCGAGGGCCATGGCCAAGAAAGACGGCGCCATCGAGATTGAGGGCACTGTTATTGAGTCGCTCCCGAACGCCATGTTCCGGGTGCAGCTCGACAACGGTCACAAGGTCCTGGCCCACATCAGCGGGCGGATGCGAATGCACTACATCAGGATCCTGCCCGACGACCGGGTGGTCGTGGAGTTGAGCCCCTACGACCTGAGTCGTGGACGGATCGTCTACCGGTACAAGTAGCCCGCCCGCCAGCGGGACGGGCCGTATGCGGAACGAATAAGGACTATGAAGGTCAAGCCGAGCGTCAAGAAGATCTGCGACAAGTGCAAGGTGATTCGCCGGCACGGTCGCGTCATGGTGATCTGCGACAACCTGCGCCACAAGCAGCGCCAGGGCTGAGCCCAGTTCTCAGTACGTCGCCACCAGGCCCCTGCTGAGTCCGCCTCGTGGCGGGCTCGACCAGCGTGCGGGCCGGAACAACGAAATCGCGTCACACACCCGCGCAGGCGGCGAGAGCCGTACCACGCGGGAGACCCCCGGTCGGAGGCCGGGGCCCTCGCCCGGGCATGGGAGGGGAAGTGTGGTGCAAGACCTCCGCCACACTGAAGGAGAATGCCCGACCATGGCCCGCCTGGTTGGCGTCGACCTCCCCCGCGACAAGCGGCTGGAGATCGCTCTCACCTACATTTTCGGAATCGGCCGCACTCGCGCCCAGGAGATCCTGGAAGCGACCGGCATCAGCCCCGACCTGCGCGTCCACCAGCTCACGGACGCCGAGCTCGTTCCGATGCGTGACTACATCGAAGCGAACTACAAGATCGAGGGTGACCTCCGCCGCGAGATTCAGGCCGACATCCGACGCAAGATCGAGATCGGCTGCTACCAGGGCATCCGGCACCGCAAGGGGCTGCCTGTCCACGGTCAGCGGACGCAGACGAACGCGCGCACCCGCAAGGGCAAGAAGAAGACCGTCGCCGGCAAGAAGAAGCCGGGCAAGAAGTAGTCCTTAGCAGCCACATTTCCAGGAGTTAGCGCTTCAATGCCGCCGAAGAGCCGCCAGGGCGCACCGAAGAAGGTGCGCCGCAAGGAAAAGAAGAACGTCGCTCACGGGCACGCCCACATCAAGAGCACGTTCAACAACACGATCGTTTCGATCACCGACCCGAACGGGAACGTGATCTCCTGGGCCAGCGCCGGCCACGTCGGGTTCAAGGGCTCCCGTAAGTCCACCCCGTTCGCCGCGCAGATGGCTGCCGAGAACGCCGCCCGCCGGGCCATGGAGCACGGCATGCGCAAGGTCGACGTCTTCGTCAAGGGCCCCGGTTCCGGCCGTGAGACCGCGATCCGTTCGCTGCAGGCGACCGGCCTCGAGGTCGGGTCCATCCAGGACGTGACCCCGGTCCCGCACAACGGCTGCCGTCCGCCCAAGCGCCGTCGCGTCTGAGCTCAGGAGAGTAGAAAGAAATGGCTCGTTACACGGGTCCGGACTGCAAGCTCTGCCGTCGTGAGAAGACCAAGCTCTTCCTCAAGGGCAAGAAGTGCGAGTCCGCCAAGTGCCCCATCGAGATCCGCCCGTACCCGCCGGGTGAGCACGGCCGCGGCCGTCCGAAGGAGTCGGAGTACCAGCTCCAGCTTCGTGAGAAGCAGAAGACCCGCCGCATCTACGGCGTCCTCGAGAAGCAGTTCCACAACTACTACGAGGAAGCCAACCGCAAGGCGGGCAAGACGGGTGAGAACCTGCTCCAGATCCTGGAGAGCCGTCTCGACAACGTGGTCTACCGCGCCGGCTTCGCCGAGTCGCGTGACGCGGCCCGCCAGCAGGTGCGCCACGGCCACTTCCTCGTGAACGGCAAGAAGGTCGACATCCCGTCGTACCGCGTGCGCGAGCACGACATCATCGAGGTCCGCGAGAAGTCGCGCAACCTGCTTCCGTACGAGGTGGCCCGCGCGAGCGCCGGCGACAAGACCGTCCCGGCCTGGCTGGGAGTCTCCACCGAGAGCATGCGCATCCTCGTGCACCAGCTCCCGGTCCGCCAGCAGATCGACACGCTGGTCCAGGAGCAGCTGATCGTCGAGCTCTACTCCAAGTAGTAGGGCCCCGGCAGTTCATGACGCCGTACGGCCGGTACACTCCCGGCCGTACGGCATCATGGTTGTAGGCGAGCGGCGTCAAATAGCGGGCGTCGCCGTAACCCAGGGACCCTTCGTCCACCGTGACGGGGCCGTCCCGGATCCAGGAGATCCTGATGCTCATCGCACAGCGCCCGAGCCTCCAGGAGGAGTCGCTCGAGGAGCACCGGTCCAGGTTCATCATCGAGCCGCTCGAGCCGGGCTTCGGCTACACCATCGGCAACTCGCTGCGGCGCACGCTGCTGTCCTCCATCCCGGGGGCGGCGGTCACCAGCATCCGCATCGAGGGCGTGCTCCACGAGTTCTCGACCGTGCCCGGGGTCAAGGAAGACGTCACCGACATCATCCTGAACCTCAAGTCGCTGGTCGTCTCCTCCGAGCACGACGAGCCCGTGGTGATGTACCTGCGCAAGCAGGGCCCGGGTGAGGTCACCGCCGCCGACATCGCGCCTCCGGCCGGTGTCGAGGTGCACAACCCCGACCTGCACATCGCCACGCTGAACGGCAAGGCGAAGCTGGAGATGGAGCTGACCGTCGAGCGCGGCCGCGGCTACGTCTCCGCCGCCCAGAACAAGCAGCCTGGCCAGGAGATCGGCCGGATTCCGATCGACTCGATCTACTCCCCGGTCCTCAAGGTCACCTACAAGGTCGAGGCCACCCGTGTCGAGCAGCGCACGGACTTCGACCGCCTGATCCTCGACGTCGAGACCAAGCCGTCCATGAAGCCCCGCGACGCGGTGGCCTCGGCCGGCAAGACCCTGGTCGAGCTGTTCGGCCTGGCCCGTGAGCTCAACGTCGAGGCCGAGGGCATCGACATCGGCCCGTCGCCGACGGACGCGGCTCTCGCGGCCGACCTGGCGCTGCCGATCGAGGAGCTCAACCTCACCGTCCGTTCGTACAACTGCCTCAAGCGCGAGGGCATCCACACCGTGGGTGAGCTCGTCGCCCGCAGCGAGCAGGACCTGCTGGACATCCGCAACTTCGGCGCCAAGTCGATCGAAGAGGTCAAGCAGAAGCTGCACGAGATGGGCCTGGCTCTCAAGGACTCGCCGCCCGGGTTCGACCCCTCCGCCGTCGCCGGCGGCGGGTACGACGACGAGGACGGCGGGTTCATCGAGACCGAGCAGTACTGAGCGGCACCCGCACCACACCGTCTCGTGCCGCCCGCCGAGGGCGGCATGAGACGGCGATGACAAGTCACGACCGGTACGCCGGTCGGCCCGACCCCGGTACCTGACACGGCCGGAGCGGGTTATCCATGAGGAGCATGAAATGCCCAAGCCCACCAAGGGCGCCCGCCTCGGCGGCAGCCCGGCCCACGAGCGGCTGATCCTGGCGAACCTCGCCACCTCGCTGTTCCAGAACGGCCGGATCACCACCACCGAGGCCAAGGCCAGGCGTCTCCGCCCGCTCGCGGAGAAGCTGATCACCAAGGCGAAGAAGGGCGACATCCACAACCGTCGCCAGGTGCTGACGGTCGTCCGCGACAAGGGCGTCGTCCACCACCTCTTCACCGAGATCGCCCCGACGTACGCCGAGCGTCCCGGTGGCTACACCCGGATCACCAAGCTCGGCCCGCGTAAGGGCGACGCCGCTCCGATGGCGGTCATCGAGCTGGTCACCGAGCAGCTGAACCCGGTCAGGGTCTCCCGCACGGCTCCGGCCGCGCCCGCCGCCGAGGCCGCTCCGGCCGAGGTCGAGGAGACGCCGGCCGCGCAGGACGAGGCTGTTGAGGGCACCGCCGCCGAGACGGCGGAGGCTCCCGAGGCCGCCGCCCAGCCGGCCGAGGGCGACAAGAAGGACGAGGCCTGATCCCAGGCTCTGTGAGCGGGCTCAGTTTCCCTTCCGGGGATGCTGGGCCCGCTCTTCGTTTGTGCACCGTACGAGGCACCGTACGAGGGATGGCGTGGAGCGAGAACTGCGGCTGAGACTGGACCTGGGCTACGACGGCACGGACTTCTCGGGCTGGGCGCGCCAGCCCGGGCGGCGGACCGTGCAGGGGGAGATCGAGGACGCGCTGGGCCGGATCCTGCGCCTGGACGCCCCGCCGTCGCTCACCGTCGCGGGCCGCACCG
Organism: Microbispora sitophila; assembly: GCF_014892245.1. Taxonomy (NCBI): domain Bacteria; kingdom Bacillati; phylum Actinomycetota; class Actinomycetes; order Streptosporangiales; family Streptosporangiaceae; genus Microbispora; species Microbispora sitophila. The sequence continues at coordinate 28,030 of NZ_JADBGC010000020.1, forward strand.
ACGCCGGCGTCCATGCGAGGGGACAGGTGGCGCACGTCGACCTCCCGCTCGCCGCACTGGCCGCCGCCTCGTCCGCACGTGCCCCCGTCCCCGCGGACCCCGATGAGGCGTGGGAGGAGCGGGGGGCTGAGTGGCTCGCTGCGCTGACGAGGCGGCTGGCCGGGGTGCTGCCCCCGGACGTGCGGGTGCACGCCGTCAGCGTGGCGCCCGAAGGCTTCGACGCCCGGTTCTCCGCTCTGTCGCGCCGGTACGGCTACCGCGTCGGCGACGCCCCCGGCGGGGTGGACCCGCTGCGGCGGCGCGAGGTGCTGTGGTACGCCCGGCCGCTGGACGTGGACCTGCTGAACGCGGCGGCCGCCCGTCTGCTCGGCGAGCACGACTTCGCCGCCTTCTGCCGCAGGCGCGAGGGCGCGACCACGATCCGCGAGCTGCAGCGGCTCGAGTGGGTCAGGGGCGATGACGGGATCCTCCTCGCGACCGTGGTCGCCGACGCCTTCTGCCACTCGATGGTCCGGGCGCTGGTCGGCTCGCTGCTGACCGTGGGGGAGGGCAGGCGGTCCGTAGAGTGGCCCGGCGAGGTGCTGGCGAGAGCCGTACGCGACTCGGGCGTGCACGTCGCGCCCGCGCACGGTCTCACGCTTGAGGAGGTGCGCTACCCCGAGCCGGAGGAACTGGCGCGGCGGGCCGCCGCCACCCGCCGGGTCCGCACGCTCAGCCGGCCCTGACCACGCACCCGGGTGGCGGAGGCGGGGGCGGGAAGGCCGACGCATGGAACCGGGTGACCCCCCTCAGGCCCTTTCCGCGATCCCCTGTGCCTCGGCGGGGTCGCGAAGGGCGTCCAGCGCCGCGCGTGGATCGTCGGCGAACAAACGGATGACGGAGGCCTCGGCACGGCTGCCGAGAGGGCGGACCACCGTGACCGGCTCGACCAGTTCGACGGTCACGTTAGTCTGGTGCGACACGGCCACGCTGAGCCGCCCGTCCGCCACCCGGACCATGGCGCGCTCGTCGTAGGAGCGCGACAGCCGTACCGACGCGATCAGGTCTCGGGGAACGCGCAGGTCGAAGTACACGCCGTACCGGATGCGCAGCTCCTTCCCGGTGACGACATGGGGCCGGGTGGCACAGGCCGCGCCGAGCATCAGGCAGTAGACGATCCCGTAGACGTCGGCCGCCAGGACCGGGAGCCGCACCGCGTCCGGTACGTCCATCCCGATCAGCAGCAGGTCGACGCCGATCGTCTCCACGGTCATCAGGAACAGCAAGACCAGCAGCACCGGTGCCTGTTCGCGGGAGTACGTCAGGGCGGTGGCGCCGGGCGGCACGCCGACGCGGCGGCGTGCGATCCACAGGACAAGGCTGACCATGCCCTTCAGCTCGAACTCCATGATTGTGCGCACCCGCAGGGGCACCAGGAGATCGACCGTCGCCCGCAGCGCCGCCCAGCGGTCCGCGCCGTTCCGGCGTTCGATCCGGAACAGGCGGTACGCGGTCACCGTGACCAGGACGAACACCGCCGTGACGGTGAGCTCGGCCATCGCGAGCAGCGGGCCGGGCAGCGGCATTCCCGACACGACCAGGACCGTGAGCAGGAGCTCGGCAGGCAGCACGGCGTACATCGCGGCCCGCGCGATCCCGGCCATCACCACGTCCGCTCCCGCACGATGGCCACGAGCCTCCGGAGCACCTCGGCCTGGGCGGGGGAAACCTCGCCGCACAGTACGTCCAGCCATCGCCTGCCTTCCGGATGCCCGCCTGACTTGGCTCCGGGCAGGCTCGGATGATCGGGAACCGAGGCGAAGCTGTCGACCATCAGCCTCGCCATCTCGTCGGGGATGTGAGCGGCGAGGTCCGCGGCGAGTGCGGCGACGCGAGGATCGTCAGGGTCCGCGTCCGCGAGCCCGTCAAGCCGCTCGTAGAGAGCGTGTCCGCGGGCCAGCGCACCGGGCTCGGTCAGCGGGCGCATCAGGTCGGCCATGCCGTCGCGATCGGGCGCTTCGGCCAGGGTGCCCGCCAGCGCCAGCAGTTCGCGGTCGAGCGCGGCGAACGCCGAGCCCGGGGCGGGAAGATCGCGCAGCACCGCTGCCATCCCGGGGGACACCATCGCGTCGGAAGACAGTTCGCCCTCGGCCAGCAGCGCGGCCAGCCGGGCCCGCCTGGCGCCGACCGCCTCCTGCTGCCTGGCCAGGTCGGCGTCCAGTTCGAGGAGCACCTCGCGCAGATCCCTGCCCCGGTCGTCGGCCAGCACGTCGCGTATCTCGTCCAGCGACAGGCCGAGCTCGGCCAGCCGCCGGACGCGGGCGAGGATCACCGCGTCGCGCAGCTGATACTCCCGGTAGCCGTTGGACAGCCGTGCCGGCTCGGGCAGCAGGCCCAGGTGGTGGTAATGGCGCACGGTCCGGGTCGACACCCCGACCAGTGTCGCGAGCTCACCGATTCGCATGAGCCCATTAGAGACGTTGACGTTACGACAAGGTCAAACAGCCGCCGCGGCCGAGACGCGGTGCCGTGGTCGTGCTGTCTGGCGATGTCCGGGCGTGCGGCCGCGTGCCGGGTCTGTCAGCGTGAGGCGCGCTTCTCGATCACCTTCGCCATGTTGTCGCGGAAGGCGCCGCTGATCGGCGCGAGGTTCTTGTCGTTCGCGTCCGGCGTGTGCCCGTCGGCGTAGGTGGCGTAGCTGAACACGATGTAGCGTCCCCACACCATGCCGGCCGCGTAGCCACCGGAAATCGACACCTTGTCCGCCCGGCTCTTCTGGTCGCCGTCGAGGCCGCGGAACCAGACGTTCGCGTTGAGATCCTTGGCCTGGTCCACGGCGAGGGCCTCGGTCTTACCGGGCAGCACGGCGATGCCCGTGGTCACCGCGTACTGGCGCTTGCCGTCCACGTAGGTGGCCCTGAGCACCCTGCGGCACTGCTGCTCGGTGAGGGCCTGCGCGAACGCGCCCGCCGCCGCCTTCCCGCAGTCGTCGGTCACGTCGACCTTGACCCGGCGGTACGTCCGCCCCGCCAGCGTCACCTTCTCGGCCGGGAACGCCTCTTCCTGCTTGAGGGTCTTGGGGTCGGTCTGCTCCGAGTCGAGGATGGCGGAGGCGACCGTGGAACTCGGCGTCGGCTCGTCGGAGGAGGGGGGCGCGGTGGTGGCCGGCGGCGTAGGGGCGGCCTGGTCGCCATCCGGCTCGCCGGAGTAGGCGAAGTAGGCCGCGGTGCCGATGGCGCCCACGACGACCACCGCACCGGCGGCCATCAGGATCCGCTTGACCTTCCCGCCGGAGGGGGGAGGGCCGGCGGGGCCAAGCGTCGCCGGGAGGTTGCCCTCCGGGGAGAGGCCGCCGGGGGCGGAGGGACTCGGCCCGAATCCGGGTGGAGGCGCCGGCTTGCCCGCCTTGGCTGGTGTCACCGGCGTGAACGCGAACGGGGTCTCACCGCTCGGCTGCGAGGGCGAACCGGTCGTGGGAGATTTTGGTGCCATCTGTCCTGAATCGGGGTCGGGGGAGCCCGCCCTGGGGGCGCCGTCGCTCGCGGACGGGCCCGTGGGCGGCGTGTCGGATGACGCCGCACCCGGGGGCACGGCGGATGGCGGGACATCCGAGGGGAACGTCGCGGACGGCGACTGGGACGGTGACTGAGACGCCGCCTGATCCTGCGTCTCGTCCTGTCTCCCCAGTGGTGTCCCGGACGGTGGGCTGTCCTGCGCCTGACCAGGAGCGCCCAGTGTCCGCGTGGGCGCCGGGAACGCCTCCTCGGGCTGTGGCGGATGCAGCGGCTGTGTCGTCCTGTCGAAGGACGCGTACTGCGGTTCGCTGTGCGGAGTGCTCTGTTCTGCGTGCGCGAGAGCCTGGCCGGGTTCGTACGGTGTGTCGGGCATCGGGAACCCTTCGACCGGGGTCGCCGCATGGGCGATCTCGACGCCGAAGCCCCCGGGCGGCCCGGCGCGACCCGGCGCGGGAGGATACGACGCCGGCGCGTCCGCGGGCGGGACGCTCCCCGTGGGAGCGTCCTGCGCGAGCACATCCGCCGCCTCTGCGGGCTCGTCCGTCTGTCCCGGTCCTTCGGCGGGCGAACCGCCGGCGGGCAGTGCTCGCTCGTCGGCAGGCACGTCGGCGTGATGCGCCGTGTTCGCGGGCGTGCCGGTGTGGTCCGGTGCGGGGGTGGGGTCGGGCGTGCCGGTGGGAGCGATCGCGTCGCCGGGCGTGCCGCCCGACTCGCTCGTGCCCGCCCGGTCGCCGGTCGGGCCCTCGGACGCCTGCGCCGTGCCGGGTTCGTCCTGATAGGCGTTCGTCGGGGGCCAGGAGGTGCCCGCGGGCATCTCCCCCTGCGGGTACGGCTCGCCCGGCAGCCGCGGCGGCCACACGGGCACGTCGCCGGGCTCTCCGGGCCGGATCGCCTCCGGGGACGTGGCTTCCTCCGCGTAGGCCTCCGGCTGCCCGGCCGGGATTGCCGGACCGGGCTGGGGCGGTGCTCCCAGGTACGCCCCGGGCTGGTGGCCGCCGGAGGCGTGCTCCTGTCCGGGTAGCGCTTCCGGCGGCGGCCCATACTGCGGCCCATACTGCGGCCCGTCCTGCGGCACGTGCTGAGAGCCGTACTGGGCTCCGTACTGCGGCGGGGCGGCGGGTGGGTACCCCTGGTGGGGCACCGGCGCCTGTGGCCAGGCCTCCCCGCCGGACGGCTGCCCCCCGGCGGGGGCGGGCCCCCACTCGGGGAAGGACGGCACGCCGGGCGCCGCCTCGCCGGGCTGGGCGGCCCAGGGACCACCGGCGTGCTGCTGATCCGGCCCGTACGAGGCCGGTGCCGCGGGAGGGCCGCCGGGCTGGGACCAGGCGGCGGACCCGGCAGGGCCCTGCCACGACCCGCCGTGACCCCCCTCGTCGTACGGCGAGGGGGACGTGCCGAAGGCGCCGGGCGCGGCCGGTTCGCCGCCTCGCGGGGGCGGCCAGGAGGCGGGGCCGGTGTCACCCGTCCCTGCCTGTGCGGGGCCCTGCGGCCACTGCGACTCGTTGCCCGAGTAGGGCCAGGAGGTGACGCCGCCGGGCTGTGCGCCGGGGTGGGGGCCGGGCTGGGCAGCGGGATCACTGACGGGGGCCGGCCACATCTGCGGGGCTCCCGCGCCCGCAGAGGGGTGCTCCTGGTGCCACGACTGCGGCGCCGAGCCGGCAGGTGAGCCAGGTGGGGGCGGTGGTTCCCAGGCCGGCGCTCCGGGGCCCTGCGCGGGCCACGGCTGCGCTCCCGTGTCGGCCGGAGGCTGCCACGCCGGGTTGGCCCCCTCCACCGGCGGCTGCCAGGGGTGCGTCCCGGGGCCGTACGCGGGCGGCTGAGGCCCGGTGCCCGCTCCGGGCGCGCCGTAGCCGTACGCGGGCTGCTGCGGGCCCGGAGGCGGGGGAGTCTGCGGGTACGCGGGGCCGCCCGCGCTCTGGGCGGGATACCAGGGCGGCTGCGCGGGCTGCCAGGACGGGGCGTCCGGACCCGGCGGCTGCTCCCAGCGCACCGCGTTCGGATCGGCCGGGGGCTGCCAGGCCTGGACGCCCTGACCCTCGGGCTGCCACGGGGCCGGGCCCGGCGCGGGCGGCCGCGGATCGGCGTTCTCGGCCGGAGGCTGCCACGGGGGCAAGGCCGGAGCCGGGGGCTGCCATGCGGGCGGGCCGTACCCGGGATGCTGCTGGTCGCCGTGGCCGGGCTGCTGCCAGGAGTGGACTCCCTGGCCCTCCGACTGCTGCCAGGAGGGCGTCCCCGCGCCGTACGCGGGCTGCGGCGGTGTGGCGCCGTGGCTGCTTGTTCCGGGGCTGGTTCCGGGGCCGGGATGCGGCTCACCGGGCGCGGGCAGGCCAAGGGCCTCGTCGCCGGGGCGGCGCGGCGCGGGAAGGTTACCGGGTTCCCCCGATGCACCGGCATTCCCGGGCACACCGGCGTTTCCCGGTAGGCCGGGGGCGGCGGGCGGAGGGCCGTACGCCGGAACGGCCCTGAACCTGTTCGTGCTCTCCGGGTCGTCGGACTGTTCAGGCGCCCCGAGACCGCCTGGTGGCCCATACCTGGTCGGGTAGGGCACGGCCGGAGGCCGGTCCGCCACACCGGCGGCGTCCGGGGCCCAGGCCGTGCCGTCGTCCGCCGGGGGCCGGCCGAACCCGGGCGGCGGGGTCTGGCCGAAGCTCGGTGGTGGCGTCGGAGGTGTCGCCGAGCCCTCGGCGTCCGCCTCGTGGCGGGCCCACGCCGTTTCGTGTTCGTGCTCGGAACCGGAATCCTTGCCACGCATAGCCCGAAGCGTAACGGCGCGGGCGCGATCGGCGTGCCCCTATGGGCGTTTCGGTCCGTGCCGCCCCGGGTCGCCCACCGGCTCCCACCTCAGTTGAACGCCCGGCCTCAGCTGGGGCCACCGTTCAGCGAACGGGTGTCGAGGGCAGGGAAAACCGTCGCGTCGGTGACGTCCACCGCGGTCTGGTAGAGCCGTTTCAGCTCGTTCTTGGCTGGTTTGTGGCCGTCCTTGAACTGGAACCACAGCAGCACCGCGTAGTGGCCGTGGGTCCACCCGCCCGCGTACGCCTCGCCGGTGCCGAGGTGCTTGGTGGCCTCGTCCTTGCCCGGCAGCGGCTTGAGGTAGTCCTTGCGTTCGCCGCCGCCTCCGGCGGAGGCGACCTTCTTCGCCGCGGCGGAGGTCCTGAGGTTGGCGACGCCTACGGTGCCGATGACCGTGCCCTTGGCGTCCGCGAAGCTCGCCCGCAGCAACTGCGTGCATCCGCCCGCCTTGAGCGCCTTCGTGATTTTGTCCCCGGTGACGCCGTCCGCGCACTTCTTCTCCTTGCGCGAAACCGTGCGGACGTACGATCGCTTGCTCTTGACGAATTTGCTCTTCGCGAACAGCTCCCGCAGTGACAGCGGGCTTTTGTCGGTCGCCCGCGAGGCGGTGTAGCCGAATTTGCCGAGAGGGCCCTCGGAGACGAGCGGCGCGGGGCGGGTGGTGGGCGTCGGGGCGGCGACCGGCGGCCTGTCGTTACGCGCGGCGTACAACAGGCCGGCGAACAGCACCCCGATCAGGGCCAGCAGGGCGAGGCCGAGAACCCAGGGGCGACGCCACAGGGGGCCCTTCGCGTCCGGATCCCACACGGGCTCCGGTGGCGGAGGCACCCGCGGCGTCGTCGGCTGCCGCCGCGCGTCCCAGTCGCCACCAGCCTGACCGCCGGCGGGGGACGCGTACGGGCCCGACGCGAGCTGCTCCACCCGGTGGGGGCTGTCCTGCTCGTACGGCCCGCGCCCGGCGTACGGCGGCTGCTCGGGCTGCTGCTGGTAGGGCTGGTAGGGCTGGTAGGGCGCCTGCTCGCGTTCGTACGGCGATTGCTCGCGTTCGTACGGGGATTGCTCGCGGGCGTACGGCGACGGTTCACGCTGGTAGGGCGCCTGGTCACGTTCATATGGCGACTGCTCGCGCTGGTATGGCGGCTGGCTTCCGCCGTACGGAGGCGCGTCACGACGGCCGGCGAGGGGCGAGTCGTCCCCGCCGGAGTACGGCGGCAGGTCCCGCCTGCGTGGATCCGGGGGATGATGCGGCGGAGGTGGTTGCTGGTCGCCGGGATAACCCATGGCGCTGAGATTAGTCGGCTATTTGGACAGATGAGGAAGGGTCAGGAATACCCGAAGTCCTCGGTCCACCACGGGCCGCCCGCGCCCGTGCTCACGCCGACCCCGGTCGCGACCAGGCGGCAGTCGAGCAGCGTGGCGCGGTCGCTCCGCCCGGCCATCCAGCCGCGTACGACCGCCTCGGCGGTCTGGTAGCCCCTGGCGATCGTCTCGGCTCCGCCGTCGGAGTAGCCCGCCGCGCCCATGCGGTCCCAGGGAGAGGCGCCCCCGGGGGAACTGTGCCGGAACAGCCTGCTCGACGCCATTTCGTCCGAGTGCGCGCGGGCGGACTCCACCAGGCGGGGGTCCACGCGCAGGGGCCGGCAGCCGTGCCTGCGGCGCTCGGCGTTGACCAGGCGCACGACCTCGGCCTCCATCGAGGCGGATCGCATCGAGTCGGCGTCGTACGCGTCGTCGCCGCCGTCCGTCCCGGGTGTGAGAACGGTGTGCCGCGAGCCGCTGTCGGAGCCGTCGATCAGGTTGGAGGGCGGCTTTTCCTTCCGGGGCCGACGCTGCGGCACATCCCGGGGGACGACCGGAGCCACGGTGCGCAGCACGTGGTCGAGGGTGGGCCGGTCGCGCGGCACCGCGCCCGCCGCGCTCGCGCTCGGCGACGGGGACGGCTCCGACTTGCGCAGGTAGACGTCGTCGACCTCACTCGATCTGGCGCTCATCCTGCCGATCACGACGCCGGTGAGCAGGATGGCCACGGCGCACGCCAGCAGACCCATCTGAGTCCCCCGTAGGGGGCCACGGAAGGTGTGATTTTTGTGAGGGGTCTGCCACATACCGCAGCCAAATATAGGGATCCGCGCCATGGGGAAGAAGAGGCCATTGGGTATGGATTTGATGAACGTTCAAATGAGTCGTTCCAATGACCTGCCGCCTTGGCTGTTTTGACCAGGCGGCATCGGGTCGGTAGTCTGCTAGTTCGTTGTGTGTGGATCGGTCTGTCCGCAGACCGGTGCACGGCGCGTCCGGCGTCTTCTCCCGTACATGTGGAGACGGAGGTTGTCGCCGTGCCTGCGCAACCTACCGAGAGTTCACATTCCGACAGAAGGCACTGCCGTGCGCACGTTCTCACCGAAGCCCAACGACGTCGAACGTCAGTGGTACGTCATCGACGCGACCGACGTCGTACTCGGCCGGCTGGCCAGCCAGGTGGCGACCCTGCTCCGCGGGAAGCACAAGCCGATCTTCGCTCCGCATGTCGACACGGGTGACTTCGTCATCGTCATCAACGCCGACAAGATCGCCCTGAGCGGCAACAAGCTCGAGCAGAAGAAGGCGTACCGCCACTCGGGGTACCCCGGCGGTCTGCGCTCCGTCAGCTACGGGGAGCTCATGGAGAAGCGTCCGGACCGGGCCGTCGAGAAGGCCGTCCGTGGCATGCTTCCCAAGAACGCCCTGGGCCGGAAGATGGCCAAGAAGCTCAAGGTCTACGCCGGCGCCGAGCACCCGCACCAGGCCCAGCAGCCGGTGCCCTTCCAGATCACCCAGATCGCCCAGTAATCGCGAGCCAGGAAAGTTAAGAGGAGAACCGTGGCCGAGCCCACCGGTATCGAGACGCTCGTCGAGGGCGAGCCGGAAGACTACTCCGCGGAGGAGTTCCCCTCCGAGTACACCACCGAGTCGGCCCCCGCCGGCGAGGGCGCCGTGCGCAAGCCCGTCACCACGGGCAACTCGTACGGCACCGGCCGCCGCAAGGAGGCCATCGCCCGTGTCCGCATCGTGCCGGGCACCGGCAAGTGGACGATCAACGGCCGCTCGCTGGAGAGCTACTTCCCGAACAAGGTCCACCAGCAGCTGATCAGCGAGCCGTTCGTCGTGCTCGGCGCCGAGGACGCGTTCGACGTCATCGCCCGCATCGACGGCGGTGGCGTGACCGGCCAGGCCGGCGCGCTGCGCATGGGCCTGTCCCGCGCGCTCGCCGCTCTGGACGCCGAGGTCAACCGCCCGCCGCTGAAGAAGGCCGGCTTCCTCACCCGTGACGCCCGCGCCACGGAGCGGAAGAAGTACGGCCTCAAGAAGGCCCGCAAGGCTCCGCAGTACAGCAAGCGTTAATGTCGCGGGAGCCCGTAGGCGCCTCCTCACGGGGGCGCCTCTTCGGCACCGACGGGGTACGTGGGGTCGCCGGGCGCGACCTCACCGCGGAACTGGCCATGGACCTGTCCGTGGCCGCCGCGCACGTGCTCGGCGACGCCGGGGCGTTCCACGCCAGTGTCGGGCGGCGCGGCCGCCCGATCGCCGTCGTAGGCCGGGACCCGCGGGCTTCAGGAGAGTTCCTGGAGGCCGCCGTGGTCGCCGGCCTCGCGTCGTCGGGCGTGGACGTCCTGCGGCTCGGCGTCCTGCCCACCCCGGCGGTCGCGTATCTGACGAACGCGCTGGGAGCCGACCTCGGCGTCATGCTCTCCGCGTCGCACAACCCCGCGCCGGACAACGGCATCAAGTTCTTCACCCGCGGCGGCTACAAGCTGCCGGACGCGGTGGAGAACGAGATCGAGCAACGGCTTGGGGAGAAGTGGGACCGTCCGGTCGGTCCGTCGGTCGGCCGCGTCCGCGAGGCGTACGGCGAGGCCGACCGATACGTCTCCCACCTGCTGACCACCCTGCCCCACCGCCTCGACGGGCTGCGGGTCGTCGTCGACTGCGCGCACGGCGCGGCGCACATGGTCGCCCCGGAGGCGCTGCTGCGCGCCGGCGCGGCCGTGGAGACGATCGGCGCCGCCCCCGACGGGTTGAACATCAACGACGGCGTGGGCTCGACCCATCTGGGCGTTCTGCGGAAGGCCGTCGTCGAAAGCGGCGCCGACCTGGGCATCGCCTACGACGGCGACGCCGACCGCTGCCTCGCCGTGACCGGCGCGGGCGAGGAGGTCGACGGCGACCAGATCATGGCGATCCTGGCCCTGTCGATGCACTCCGACGGCCGCCTCGCCAAGGACACGGTCGTCGCGACGGTCATGTCCAACCTGGGGTTCAAGCTCGCCCTGCGGGAGGCCGGCCTGTCCGTGGTGGAGACCGCGGTCGGCGACCGGTACGTCCTGGAGGCGATGCAGGACGGCGGCTACACGCTCGGCGGCGAGCAGTCCGGTCACGTGATCATGCTGGATCACGCCACGACCGGGGACGGCCTGCTCACCTCGCTCCACCTGATGGCCGAGGTGGCCCGGCAGGGCCGCTCCCTCGCCGACCTCGCGTCGGTGATGACGAAGCTGCCGCAGGTGCTCGTCAACGTCAGGGACGTGGCGAAGGCGAAGGCGTCCGCCCCCGAACTGCGGGCGGCGGTGGCCGAGGCGGAGGCCGAGCTCGGGGAGACCGGCCGCGTGCTGATCCGTCCGAGCGGCACCGAGCCCATGATCCGGGTCATGGTCGAGGCCGAGTCGCACGACCAGGCCAAAGCCGTGGCGGACCGCCTCGCGGAGGTCGTCCGCACGGTCTGCGTCTGACGCTCCACGCGTCACCACTTCTGAGGACCCCGCCGGGTGCGTGCCCGGCGGGGTTCCTTATTGGAAGCCCTTCTCATTTGCGTAATGCGCGCGTAACACTGATGCATGTCTTATTTGACCGGTGCTCGGTCGGGGGCGTTAAGGGGTCGTGACAAGGAGTCGGACGCGCTGCGCGCGCTCGTGGACCGGGCCCGGGCCGGCGCGGGCGGATGCCTGCTCCTCCTCGGCGGACCGGGCGCGGGCAAGACCGCGCTGCTCGACCTCGCCGCCGCGCACGCGGTCACCGGCGCTCCGGACGAGCAGGGGTTCCTCGTGCTCCGCACCCAAGGTGTCAGAGGCGAGACCCACCTGCCGTACGCCGGGCTGCACGCCCTGCTCCGCCCGATAGCGGACCGGCTGGACGCGGCCGATGCGGCGCTGCACGCCGATTCGGTGCCGGCGGCCGGCTCAGGGATGCTCGCCGAGGCGCTGCGGACCGGCGCCGGCGCGGGTGGCCTGGCGCTGCCCGCCGCGCTGCTGCGGCTCCTGCAGACCGCCGGGCGCCCGGTGCTGGTGTGCGCCGACGACCTCCAGTGGCTCGACGCCCCCAGCCGGGAGGCGATCTGTTTCGTGGCCCGCCGAGCCCTCGCGGTCCCCGTCGCCGTGCTGCTCGCCTCCGCGGAGCCCGGCACCGCCCCCGGCGACCTGCCGCCGCTGCCGCTCGCCCCGCTCGACGAGCGGGCGTCCCGGCAGGTGCTCGACGACCTCGTCCCCGAGGGTCTGCCGGGGGACCTGCGCGCGGCGCTGGTCCGGGCGGCCCGGGGCAACCCCCTCGCGCTGGCCGAACTCGCCGGTTCGCTGACCGACGCGCACCGCAAGGGCTCGGCGCCGCCGCCGGAGACGCCACCGCGCGGCGGGCGGTTGTGGCGGGCGTACGCCGACCGGCTCCGCGGCCTGCCCGCCGACACCGCCGACCTCGTCCTGCTGGTCGCGGCCGATCCCGGCATCGACGCGGTCACGCTGGTGCGCGCGGCGGAGTCGCGGTCCGGGCTGGCGGCCCTGGAGGCGGCGGAGACCGCGGGCGTCGTCGTCGAATCGCCGGACGGCGGCTTCGACCTCGCCGACCCGATCCTGCGGCACGTGGCGTACGCCGAGGCGTCCCTCGCCCGGCGGAGGGCCGCCCATCGCCTGCTGGCGAGCCTTCTCGACGGTGTTTCCGTCGGGGAGCACCAGCGGCTGCGGCGAGCGTGGCACCGCGCCGCCGCCCTCGACGGTCCCCCCGACAGGCTCGCCGAGGACCTCGTACGGGCGCTCGCGGCGGCGCCGAAGGCGGCGGCCTTCCCCGAACCGTTCCGCGTCCTCGAACGGGCGGCCGAGCTCACCGGGCAGGGCGAGGCCAAGGCCGCACGGCTGGCCGCCGCCGCCCGTTACGCCTGGCAGGCGGGACAGCCGCAGCGGGCGAGGTCGCTGCTGTCCCGGATCGACACGCTCGCGGTCGGCGCCGAGGTGCGCGCCCGGGCCGAACTGGTCAGGGGCAGCCTGGAGCTGCGCGCGGGCAAGACCGACAGCGCCTGCGACACGCTGCTCGCCGCCGCCGAGCGGCTGCTGCGCACCGACCGCGAGCAGGCCGTACGCGCGCTGGTCCGAGCGGGCGAGGCGAGCTACCTGGCGGGGGACAATCGCCGGTTCCTGGCGATCGCGCGGCGGGCCGAGACGTTGCGGCGGCCCGACGACGACCACGTCACGCGCCTGGCGCTGGAGTATCTGGCGGGCATGGCCGCGACGTTCCGTGGCCGGCACCGCGAGGCGACCGCGTCGCTGCGCCGCGTCGCCACCGGGGTGATGGTGACGCCCTCGGCCGGCAGCCCCTCGGTGCTCGTATGGGGCGGCGTCGCGAACCTCCTGCTCGGCAACGGCGCCGACGCGCTCACGCTGGCGTCCCGGGCGGTCGAGCTGGCGCGTGCCCACGGCGCGGTCGCCAGCATGCCGCAGATGTTGGAGATCCTGATCCAGGCCCAGCTGTGGAGCGGCCGTTACGACGCGTTGGCGGTCAACGCCATGGACGGCCTGCGCCTGGCGCAGGAGACGGGCCGGGCCACCAGCGGCGCGCAGCACCTCGCCTGGCTCGCGTTCACCGCCGCCGTCGCGGGCGACGAGGAGACCTGCGCTCTGCGGGCGGCGCGGGCCGTCGAGCTGGCCGCCGCCCACGGTGTCAGCGTGGCCGAGGCGCTCGGCACGCTGGCCTTGGCCCATCTGGACGTCGCGGCGAACCGCCACGCCGACGCCGTGAACCGCCTGCGCACGGTGGCCCGCACCGGTGACCCCCTCGTCGTACGGGTGATGGCGACGCCGCTGCTCGTCGAGAGCGCCGTACGCACCGGGGAGCTCGCGCAGGCGCGGGACGCGCTGGTCATGCTGGACCGCTGGGCCGACAGCACCCGCGACCCCGACCGGCTGGCGCTGGCGGCCCGGTGCCACGCGCTGCTCGCGCCCCCGGCCGAGGCCGGGGAGCGCTTCACGCAGGCGCTGGAACTGCACCGTCAGGGGGCGTGCGCGTTCGAGACCGCGCGTACGCGGCTGCTGTACGGCGGCGTGCTCCGCCGGTCGCGCCGCCCCGGCGCGGCTCGCGAGCATCTGCACGGCGCGCTGGAGACGTTCGAGCGGTACGGCGCCCGCCTGTGGAGCGAGCACGCCCGCGCGGAGTTGCGCGCGGCCGGGGAGTCGGTGCGGCCTTCGGGCTCCCGCTCCGAGGCCGGCCGGCTGCTCACGGCGCAGCAGTTCCAGATCGCCACCCTCGTGGCGGAGGGCGCGACGAACCGCGAGGTGGCGGCCCGGCTGTTCATCAGCCCGCGCACCGTGGAGCACCACCTGAGGAACATCTTCGCCAGGCTCGGCGTGCGCTCCCGGGTCGAACTGACCCGCCTGCTGTCATGAGGCCGGTGAGTCGCAGGCACCGGTGATTTCACCGATGCGCGTCCGGGGTCGACGGCGCGACAGTGTCGGCGGTCAAACCGTTCGCGGGAACCGGCCCGCGTGGCCGGTCCCACTCCTACCCCCAGGGAGTGCACCGACGTGCCGACACACCCCCCAACCCCACTGCTGCGACGCATGTCCTCCGCGGTCACGACGCTGGCGCTCGTCGTGCTGCTCGCACTGGCCGGCGGCCTCGCCGCTCCCGCCGCCCACGCCGCCGTACACGGCCCCGACCCCACCGACGCCCTGCTCGAGGCGTCGCGCGGGCCGTACGCGACCGCGCAGATCGACGTGTCGTCGCTGTCGGTGAGCGGCTTCGGCGGCGGGACCATCTACTACCCGACCACCACGTCCGAGGGGACCTTCGGCGGCGTGGCCATCGCCCCCGGCTACACGGCCGACAAGTCGAGCCTCGCCTGGCTGGCCGCCCGGCTCGCCTCGCACGGCTTCGTGGTGTTCAACATCGACACGCTGACGCGGCTCGACCAGCCCGACAGCCGGGGCCGGCAACTGCTGGCCGCGCTCGACTACCTGACCCAGCGCAGCTCGGTCCGCGGCCGGGTGGACGCGACCAGGCTCGGCGTCATGGGCCACTCGATGGGCGGCGGCGGCACGTTGGAGGCCGTGGCCGACCGGCCGTCCCTGCGGGCCGCGGTCCCGCTGACGCCGTGGAATCTCGACAAGACCTGGTCGGGCGTGCAGACCCCCACGCTGATCATCGGTGCGGACAACGACACGGTCGCGCCGGTCGCCTCGCACGCGGTCCCCTTCTACACCAGCCTGCCCTCGTCGCTCGACAAGGCGTACCTGGAGCTGAACAACGCCACCCACTTCGCGCCCAACACGACCAACACCACAATCGGCAAGTACGCCGTGGCCTGGATGAAGCGGTTCGTCGACGACGACACCCGCTACGGCACGTTCCTCTGCCCCGGCCCGAGCAGCGGCCTGCTCGTCGAGGAGTATCGCAGCACCTGCCCATTCTGACGTCTCATCGGCGTACGGACGGCCCCACCGATCGCGGCGGCCGTCCGTACGTCGTTGTGCCGCGACGGGTCAGGTCAGGGGAGGACGCCTGCGGGGCCGTGCACGCCGTGGCGCAGACGGGCGGCGTCCTGGCTGGGGGGTGCGCCGAACTGGCGGCGGTACTCCCGGCTGAACTGTGACGGGTTGTCGTAGCCGACGCGGTGGCCGACTCCGGTGACGTCGCCCGGATGGGTGGCGAGCAGCAGCCGGGCCTCCTGCAGCCGGATCTGCTTCTGGAACTGGATGGGGCTCATCGCGGTCACCGCCTGGAAGTTGCGGTAGAAGGCGGAGACGCTCATGCCGGACAGGCGTGCCAGGTCCTCCACCCGGAAGGGCCGCGCGTAGTGCTCGCGGATCCAGCGCACGGCCCGGGAGATGTGGCTGAGGCCGCTGTCGGCGAGGCCGAGCTGGCGAACCGTCGCGCCCTGCTCGCCGGTGATCACGCGCCACAGGATCTCGCGCTTGACCAGCGGGGCCAGCACGGCCCGGTCGCGGGGCTGGTCGAGCAGGCGCAGCAACCGGACCACCGCGTCGAGCAGCGGAGCCGGAGCGTCGCTGACGACGATGCCCGGCGCCGCGCCTCCACTGGTGGGGGGAGTGTCTCCGGGCCCGGCCTGCAGCAGCAACTCGGCGACGGCGGACGGTTCCAGGATGAGGCCGAAGCCCAGCGCCGGCCGCTCGGGGTCCGCCTGGGTGAACTGCCCGGTGACCGGCAGGTCGACCGACGCCACCAGGTACTGCCCGGCGCCGTACTCGAAGATCCGGTCGCCCAGTGCGAGGCGTTTGGCGCCCTGGGCGATGACCGCCAGCACGGTGCCCGACATCGAGGGCGCGGGCGGATCCGACCGGTCGACCTTCGAGATCAGGACGCCGTCGATGGCGGTGGTCGCGTCGGGCCGGGCATGCCGGGCCAGCAGGGCGCGGAGCTCTTCGAGGCACATGCGGCCATTGCAGCACGATTGCGAGCTCGGGCTCCTGTACGCGAGAGGATCGTGCAAGCACGGGAGAGCATCGTTCTAACGTTTCCGCAGGTCAACTCGGTTGAATGGAATCACGGCATTCCACCACCGAAGGAGAAGGCCTCCATGACCGTCAACTACGGCTTCGCCGCCACCCTGACCGCCAGGCCCGGAATGGGCGACCGGCTGGTCGACGTGCTGCTGACCGGCCTGGACGAGGGCAACCCGGGTGCGAGCGAGCACTGCGTCGTCTACCTGGTCTCCCGTTCCGCGTCCGACCCCGACGTCGTCCACGTCATCGAGGGCTGGACCGGCGAGGAGGACCACCACCGGATCTTCGCCGGCGAGGCCGCCCAGGCCATCGTGGCGCGGATCGGCGGACTGCTGGCCAAGGAGTCCGAGTACGCCGACCACGTCCCGGTGCGGGGCAAGGCCGCCTTCTGACCCCGCCGATCACCCAGCGGCCCTCTCCCGCCCCACCGTCACCCCACGAAAGGCAGCGACCATGACCCCGGCACGACCCGGCCTGGACCCCGAACTGCGTGAACTGCTGGCCGACATGCCCCTCATGTCCCAGCTCACCCCGGAAGTACTCGCGCAGCTGCGCCGGCTCCCGTCGGCCCCCGTCGACTCCCTCCTCGCACACCGGCAGGTCGACCGGCGCGAGGTCACCGTGCCCGCCGCGGACGGCGCCCCGATCCCCCTGTCGGTCTTCAGCCCCGAGAACGCCACCGCCGCGCCCTGCGTCTACTGGATGCACGGCGGCGGAATGGTCATGGGCGACCGCTTCTCGCAGATCGACATCCCGCTGGAGTGGCTGGACCGGTTCGGCGCGGTCGTGGTCTCCGTGGAGTATCGGCTCGCGCCGGAGGCCACCGGCACCGCCCTGGTCAATGACTGTTACCGAGGCCTGCTCTGGATCGCCGAGCACTCCGCCGAACTCGGCATCGACCCCGCCCGGATCGTCGTCGCGGGCGCCAGCGCCGGCGGCGGCCTCGCCGCCGGCGTCACCCTGCTGGCCCGCGACCGCGGCACCCCGCCGATCGCCGCGCAGATGCTGATCTGCCCCATGCTCGACCACCGCAACACCAGCACGTCCAGCCGTCAGTTCTCCGGCGAGCCCGGCGTCTGGACCCGCGAGATGAACGAGTTCGGATGGCGCTCCGTCCTCGGTGACCTCACCGGCGACGAGGTGCCCCCGTACGTCTCGCCCGCGCTGGCGGACGATCTGTCGGGCCTGCCGGTCACCTACATCGACACCGGCTCCGCCGAGGTCTTCCGCGACGAGGACGCCGACTACGCCAACCGCATCTGGGCGGCCGGCGGTCAGGCGGAGCTGCATGTCTGGGCGGGCGGCTTCCACGGATTCGACGCCTTGTATCCGCAGGCGCGGATCTCGGCCACGGCCCGCCGGACGCGCACCGACTGGCTCGCCCGAGTCCTGTCCCCGGAGTCCGCCGAGTTCACTCGCTGACACGCACGACCACACCACAGGAGAAGAACAATGAAGGTCGCCATCGTCACGGGCGCCAGCTCCGGCATCGGCCGGAGCGCCGCCATCGAGATCGCCAAACGCGGAACCGGAGTCATCCTGACCTACGGCAACAATTCGCGAGGAGGACTGGAGACGGTCGCCGCCATCGAGAAGGAGGGCGGCAGCGCCGTCGCACTGCCGCTGGACGTCGGAGAGACCGGCACCTTCGCGGCCTTCCGCGACACGGTGGCCGACGTGCTGCGCGACACGTGGCAGCGCGACACCTTCGACTACCTGGTGAACAACGCCGGCGCCGCAGCGGCGTCGTTGATCGAGGACACGACCGAGGAGACGTTCGACAGGCTCATGCGGGTCCTGCTCAAGGGACCGTACTTCCTCACGCAGCGGCTGCTGCCCCTGATGGCGGACGGCGGGGCCATCGTCAACACGAGCAGCAGCTCGGTGGCGAAGGCCGGGCTGGAGCCCGGCTACTCGGCCTACGCGTCGATGAAGGGCGGCCTGGTTGTGCTGACCCGGTACATGGCCAAGGAGTTCAGCACGCGGGGCATCCGCGTCAACGCCGTCTCACCGGGTCCGACGCGCACCCGCCTCGGCGACGACGCCTTCACCCGGTTCCCCGAGGTCGTCCCGGCCCTCGCCGCGAGGACCGCGCTCGGCCGGGTCGGCGAACCCGGCGACGTCGGCGCGCTGATCGCCACGCTGGTCTCCGACGAGAGCCGCTGGGTCACCGCTCAGGACATCGAGGTGTCGGGCGGCTTCAACCTCTAGAACGTCCAGAACTAGTCGTCGCCGGTCAGGGAGAGGGAGCGCAGGCGCTGGCCGGTCCAGATGACGGCGCCGACCGTGACGATGACCATCGCCGGCACGGCGAAGCCGAGCGTCACCTCGGTGGAGAAGAAGGGCGAGGAGGAGACCTGGTCGGCGAGCGATTGGGCCCACTGCTGGATGGAGAACTTCCGGGCGCCGGGCACGTAGCCGCCGATCACGCCCTCCCACACGAGGGCGTAGATGACGCCGACCGCGACCGCGTGGCGGGTGAGCACGCCCAGCAGCAGGAACACCGCGGCGTACGCGACGCCGCCGAACAGCGCCCCGAAAGTGAAGCCGGTCGCGACGCCCGACTCCGAGCCGGCCAGGAGGTAGGCGGCGGCGTAGGTCGAGACGGCCGCGAGCACCGCGACGAGGGAGGCCGCGACCACGAACTTCGTCACCGCGATGACCGGGCGCGAGATCGGCTTGGACAGCAGGTGGATGATCGTGCCGTCCTCGATCTCCGGGGCGATGACGCCCGTCCCGGCGATCAGCCCGAGCAGCGGCAGCATCGTGCCGATCGCGAAGCTCTTCATCAGCGTCACGGCGGTCTGCTCGTCGTGGCCGTTGATCAGCCTCAGCAGCGCGGCGATCACGACCAGCGCCACCGGCAGCAGCACCAGCAGCCAGATCCGCTTGCGGCCGAGCATGGCCCGGTAGGTGATGTCCGCCACCACCGTGTTCATCGCGCGCTCCGGGAGATCAGGTAGGAGAAGACGCTTTCCAGGTCCTCGTCGGTGGGGGAGACCTGCCACAGGTGTACGGCGAGGTCGCGCGCCATCCGGGGCAGCAGCGCGGTGAAGCGCGCGTAGTCGGTCACCTGGACCTCCACGCCCTGCTCGGTCAGCGAGACCGCGCTGGAGGAGGGGTCGGCGATGAGGGCGGCGGCCAGGCGCCGGTCGTCGCTCGACCTGACCCGGAACAGGTGCGGCCGGTCGGCCATGCGGCGCCGGATCTCGCGGTAGTCGCCCGACGCGGCGTGCCGCCCGGCGACGAGCACCTCGATGTGGTGGGCGACCCGCTCGACCTCTTCGAGGATGTGCGAGCTGAACAGGATGGTCCGGCCGTCGTCGCCCATGCGGCGGACGAGGTCCATGAGGTGGAGCCGCTGCCGGGGGTCCATGCCGTTGAACGGCTCGTCCAGGAGCAGCACCTGAGGGTCGTGGACGAGGGCGGCGGCGACCTTGACGCGCTGCCGCATGCCCTTCGAGTACGTCTCGATGCGGCGGCCTGAGGCGTCCGTCATCTCCACCAGGTCGAGGGCTCGCCGGGCCGCGTCGTCGGGCGAGGGCAGGCCGTGCAGCCGGGCCGACGACAGCACGAACTGCCAGCCGGTGAGGAAGCCGTACACGGCCTCCTTCTCGGGGACCAGGCCGATCCGCCGATAGATCTCGTGGTTGTGCCAGATGGGCAGGCCGTCGAGGGTCGCCGTGCCGGTGGACGGCGCGAGGAACCCGGCCATCATGTGCAGCAGCGTCGACTTGCCCGCGCCGTTCGGCCCGAGCAGGCCGGTGACGCCGGGCCCGATCGTCATCGTGACGTCGTTGACCGCCACGACGTTGCCGTACCAGCGGGACACCTGGGCGAGTTCGAGCACGCCCTGGCGGGTGGTCACGGGGGAGCTTGTGGTGGTCACGACGCCGCCTTCCGGTAGCGCAGGAGAACGCCGGTCACGGCCAGGGCGATCACGGCCAGCAGGATCAGGCACGACGCGATGCCCGGCGGGTATCCCTCGCCGGTGGACGGCTCGGTGCCGAACAGCGCCGACTGGACGCTGTCGACGAGGAAGAACGGGTTGAGGAGCAGCGCCCACGGCGCGACGGAGTCACGGCCGGACACCGTCAGCACGGCGTAGAAGAGGCCGGAGACGGCGGCGGTGAACATGTAGAAAGCGATCACCGAGGCGACGCCGAGACCGCGGCGCGGGGTGAACGACGCCAGGGCGATGCCCACCGAGGACAGCAGCACCGCGTAGAGGACCGCGCCGCCCAGCGCGCCGAGGTAGTCGGCGGTGTGCGGCGGCCCGGGCAGGTCCACCAGCAGTTCGCCGACGAACTGGATCGTGAGCGGCACCGCCAGCAGGCCGAATAGTGCGATCGCGAGCGCGGTCAGCTTCGCCAGGACGTAGTCGGTCACGGTCAGCGGGCGGGACAGGTACAGCGGCAGCACGCGGAAGCGCAGGTCCGGCGCGACCAGGTACGGCGACTGGGCGGCCAGGAAGATCGCGATCACCGCCTGCATGAAGACGGCGTATCCCGGATAGGGCATGATGAACTGCTTGGCCAGGGCCATCACGCCGATCGACACGACCGTCGGCATCAGCATGATCGCGGCCAGCAGCAGCGGCATGATCTTGGCGCGGACCGTGCGGCCGAGCCCGAACACGCCGCGCAGGCTCTGCACGCCGAGGGCGAGCGTCGCCCGCCCGCGTCCCAGCCGTACGCCGTCGTAGTGGCGGTATCCGATGTCGTGGATGACCGCGGTCGGCTCTGGGGTCATGCCACCGGCTCCTTGGCTGTGGACTCCTTGAATACGTCCTCGATGCGGCCCCGGCGCTGTTCCAGCCGCAGAAGGCTGAGGCCGAGGTCGCAGACGGCGTCGCGTACGGCGTCGTAGGTGCGGCCGGGGTCGTCCCCGGACACCTGGACCGTCAGCAGCCTGCCCTGCGCCGCGACCGTCTCGCCGCCGGCGGTGAGGCGTTCGGCCAGCCGCTGCTGCCCCTCCTCGACCTCCACCGCGATGGTCTGCTCGGCCCGGGTGAACTCCCGGATCGCGGAGGAGCGCAGCAGGCGCCCGCCGTCGATGACGATGACGTGGTCGCACACCCGCTCGAGCTCGCCGAGCAGGTGGGAGGTGACCAGCACGTTGATGCCGAACTCGGTGCCGACGCGCCGGATCAGCGCGAGCATGTCGTCGCGGCCCTGCGGGTCGAGTCCGTTGGTGGGCTCGTCGAGGAAGACCAGCTTCGGGTCGTGGACGAGGGCCTGGGCGAGCTTGACCCGCTGCCGCATGCCGGTGGAGTAGCCGCCCATCGGGCGGTAGCGCTCCTCGTCCAGCCCGACGTGGCGCAGGGTGTCGGCGGCGCGCTCGCGGGCGGCCGTACGCGGCAGCCCGGACATCTGGGCCATGTGCACCACGAACTCGGTCGCGGACATGTCCGGGGGCAGGCAGTCGTGCTCCGGCATGTAGCCGACGACGCGCCGGATCTCCGGACCCTGGGTGGCCGTGTCGAGGCCGAGCACCGAGGCGCGTCCGGAGGTCGTGGGGAGCAGGCCGAGCAGGATCTTGATTAGCGTCGACTTGCCCGCGCCGTTGGCGCCCACCAGGCCGGTCACGCCGGTTCCGGCCGCGACCGTGAGGTCGTCGAGCGCCGTGACGCGGGGGAAGCGCTTGGTCAGCCCCTCGGTCGCGAAGCATGGGGTCGCGCTCGCTGTCATGATCCGACCCTACTGGGCGGGACGTTCGCCGGGCCTCCGTCTGATGGAGGAACCCGCCTACGCCTCAGGTATGCCTCGTCACGCCCGTCGCCGACCGCCGCCGTACCGGGACCACAGCGAGCGCTGGAGGAACAGCGTCAGCGTGCCGGCGACGACCATCCCGGCGATGTTGACGAGAAGTTGCAGCGCAGAGCCGCCGACCTCGTCCCAGCGCCACAGCGCCAGGGCCACGGCCATGTAGCCGGCCGCGGGGACGGTGGTGACGGAGATGAAGACGCCCACCAGCGCGGAGGACTTGCCCGCCGTGATCGACAGCACCCCGGCCGCGCCGGCGAGCAGCGCCACGATGAACGACCACCGGTCGGGCGTCACGATGAAGCGCACCTCGTCGTGGTGCCGCAGGCTGTCGGGGGAGATCCAGCCGAGGCCGCGCGAGACGAGGGCACAGGCCAGGGTGACGGCGATCGCGGACGCGAAGCCCACGGCGAGCGTGCGGGCCGCGGCGCCGACGAGCGGCCACCGGCGGCGGAGCAGGCCGAACGAGACGGCCGCCACCGCGCCGAACTCCGGCCCGAGGACCATCGCGCCGACGATCAGGATCTGCGAGGGGATGAGCACGCCGATCGCGGCGATCTGCGTGGCGATGGCGAGGAACGCCAGGAACGCCCACGTGATGCGGCTGTCGAGGGCCACACGCTGTTCGAAGTGGTCCCACACCACCGCGTCGTCGCCCTCGCCGGGCGCCCGTTCCTCCGCCTCGGTTGCGCCTCGGGAGATCGACAGCTCGATCTCCTCGGCCGTGATCGAGCCGTCCCGCTCCAGGCCGAGCGCCTTGAGTTGGCCGATGACCGTGTTGGCCGCCTCCCTGGCGACGTCGGCGAGCACGACGTCGCCCTCCGGCCGCCTGGCCGCCTTGGCCAGGAGCACGACGTTCGTGACCCCCGGCGTACGGTCGAGCACCTCGATGACCTGGTCGGTCCGCCGGAACGGGGCGATGACCCGCAGATGCAGCACGGCTGCATCCTAGGTTCTGCGCAGCCGCACCCGTCTGACGGAGTGGTCGGAGCCCTTGTGCAGGATCAGGCCGGCCCGGCGGCGGGTGGGGGCGATGTTCTCCACCAGGTTGCGTTCGTTGATCTCGCGCCACACGTTCTCGGCGAACGTGGTCGCCTCCTCGTCCGACAGCGCCGCGATGTGCCGGAAGTAGGACTTCGGGTCGGAGAAGGCCGTACGGCGCAGCTTGTGGAAGCGCTCCACGTACCAGGTGCGGATGTCCTCCATCCGGGCGTCCACGTAGATGGAGAAGTCGAAGTAGTCGTAGACCGCCAGGGCGTCCGGCGGCGCGGGCTGCAGGACGTTGAGCCCCTCGACGATGAGGATGTCCGGCCGGTCCACCGTCTGCGCCGCGCCCGGTACGATGTCGTACTCCAGGTGGCTGTAGACCGGCGCCTCGACCGCGGGGCGGCCCGCCTTCACGTCGGCCACGAAACTCACCAGCGCCCGCCGGTCGTAGCTCTCCGGGAAGCCCTTGCGATGCATGATCCCGCGCTCTTCCAGCACCTTGTTGGGGTACAGGAAGCTGTCGGTGGTGATCAGGTCGACCCGGGGGTGCTCGGGCCAGCGGGCGAGCAGCGTGTGCAGCAGCCGCGCCGTGGTCGACTTGCCGACCGCGACGCTGCCCGCGATGCCCAGCACGTACGGCGGGGGCGCGTCCTGCTCCCCGAGGAACGCGCCGACGGCCGCGCCGCGCTGCCGCGAACCGGTGAAGTGCAGGTTCAGCAGCCGGGTGAGTGGCAGGTAGATGTCGGTGACCTCGGACAGGTCGATCGGATCGTGGACGCCGCGCAGTTCCTCCAGCTCCGCCTCGGTGAGCGTGAGCGGTGTGTTCTTGCGCAGGTCACGCCACTGCTCCCGGCTCAGCTCGACGTACGCGTCCCCATCTGCCACGACGGCAAGCGTAGCCATGGCGTTTCCGCGCCCCCACCCGGGGTCGTGCACAGCCTGTGGACAAAAATCGATGGATTACTTCGGTGTGCGACGGGGAAGAACGTTGGCTTCATGTCCCTGGTCGCGCCGTACGCTGGCGGTGTGATCGTGGGCATCGGGGTGGACGTGGTCGAGGTGGCGCGCCTGGGCGCGGCCCTGGAGCGCACGCCCGCGCTGCGCAGGCGCCTGTTCACCGATGCCGAGTGCGCGCTGTCGCTGGAGTCGCTGGCCGCGCGGTTCGCCGCGAAGGAGGCCGTGGCCAAGGCCCTCGGAGCTCCACCGGGCCTGCGGCACCTCGACGCGGAGGTCGTGCGCGGCGGACACGGCCGGCCCGAGCTGAGGATCACGGGCCGGGCCGCCGAAGTGGCCCGCGACCTCGGTGTACGCAGATGGCACGTCTCCCTGTCGCACGACGGCGGCATGGCCGTCGCCTACGTCGTCGCCGAGTCCTGAGCGGGAGCCCTCAACGGGGGTCCCGGGGAGTCACCCGTCCCGGCGCGCGTGGTGGTCCACGAGGCGGGCGAGCAGCCCGGCGAGCTGGTCGCGCTCGGCCCGGCTCAGCGGCGCCAGCACCTCGTCTTCGAGCCCGGTGAGCAGTTCGTCGAGCCGGGCGAAGCGAGCGCGCCCCCGCTCGGTCATCGTGATGACGTTGCGGCGCCGGTCGGCGGGGTCGGGCGCGCGCTCCACCAGACCCCGATCGGTCAGCTCGTTGATGACGGAGACCAGGTCGCTGCGGTAGATGCCGGTGCGGCGGCTCAGTTCCGCCTGGCTGGCCGGGCCCGACTCCTCCAGCGTCGCGAGCACCGCGTAGTGCCACTTGCGGGCGTCGGCGGCGGCGAGCCCCTCGTTGACGAGGCGGTCGGAGTGCGTCGCCGCCAGTGACAGAAGCCGGGTCGGCAGGCTCCGCAACCGGGCGGCTCCGGTCCTCCCGTCCATGTGGGGGGCCGAGGGAGAGGCCATGCCGGGCTCGCTGCTGCTCATGCCGCCATCCTACCGATTGCGTTAGTCCAACTAACGTTTTAATCTGTTCGTGCCACTAACGTTAGTCTGACGAACGAAAGGGCTCTCCATGCCTTCGATCGACGTGCTCGACTCGGCCATGTACTACGAGGAGACCGGCAGCGGTGCTCCCTTCGTCTTCCTGCACGGCAACCCCGCCTCGTCCCATCTGTGGCGCAAGGTCCTGCCCGGGATCCGCGCCGGCGCCCGCCTGCTCGCCCCCGACCTCATCGGCATGGGCCGCTCGGGCAAGCCCGGCGTGCCGTACCGGTTCGCCGACCACGCCCGTTATCTCGACGCCTGGTTCGACCGGCTGGGGCTGGAGGACGTGGTGCTCGTCGGGCACGACTGGGGCGGGGCGCTCGCCTTCGACTGGGCGGCCCGCCACCCCGGCCGCGTCCGCGGCATCGCCTTCTTCGAGACGATCGTCCGTACGATGTCGTGGAGCGAGCTCGGCGAGGCGCCGCGCACCCGCGCGGAGACCATCCGGGGTCCCGAGGGCGAGCCGCTCGTGCTCGACCGGAACTTCATGGTGGAGACCGCCTTCACCGGAGGTGTGCTGACGCCGCTCGGCGAGGAGGACATGCGGCCCTACCTGGAGCCGTACCCCACCCGCGAGAGCCGCCGCCCGCTGCTGGAGTGGGCGCGTTCGATGCCGCTCGACAGTGAGCCCGCCGACGTCGCCGAGCGCGTCGGCGCGTACGGAGGATGGCTCGCGAGCAGCCACGACGTTCCCAAGCTGCTGCTCACCTTCGACTCCTCGCCGACCCTGCTCATCGGGCCGGAGATGGCCGCCTGGTGCGCGGCGAACATCGCGGGCCTGGAGGTCGAGCACTGCGGCCCGGCCGGCCACCACGCGCCGGAGGACCGGCCCGAGGCCATCGCCGCGGCGATCACCGCATGGGCTGGGCGGCACGGCCTGTAAGCCCCGGGCGGCATGGCCTGACAGTGGGAAAGACCGCCGATTGTGCCGCGGCGGTATTTCCCCGCCGATGCCCGGTGTCCGGTGATCGCCATCGCCGACGCGGCAGGCTACCGTCGGACGCATGCGGACCGCCTACACCTCCGACCAGATCCGCTCCGCCGAGCTGGCGCTGATGGCGAGGCTCCCCGAGGGGACGCTGATGGACAGGGCCGCCGCCGGGCTCGCCGCGGTCTGCGCGCATCTGCTCGCCGGCTCCTGCGGCAGGGTGTACGGCTCGCGCGTGGCGCTGCTCATCGGCAGTGGCGACAACGGCGGCGACGCCCTGTACGCCGGAGCCCGCCTGGCCCGCAGGGGAGCGCGGGTGGAGGCGGTCCTCGCCGGTTCACGCACCCACGAGGGCGGACTGGCCGCGTTGCGGCAGGCGGGCGGCCGGGCGCATCCGTACGACGCCGCGCGGGCACGTGCAGTGCTGGCCGACGCCGACCTCGTCATGGACGGCCTCGTCGGCATCGGGGGCAGCGGGGCGTTGCGGGAGCCGTACGCGACGCTCGCGGAGCTGACCGCCGAGACCGGCGGCCTGGTCGTCGCCGTCGACGTGCCGAGCGGGGTGGACGCGAGCAGCGGACGGGTCGAGGGACCGGCGGTCCGCGCGCACCTGACGGTGACGTTCGGCGCGTACAAGGCCGGTCTGCTTGTCGATCCCGGCGCCGCCCGCGCGGGTTCGGTCGAGCTGGTGGACATCGGCCTCGGGCCCTTCCTGCCGGACCCCGAGGTGGCCGCGCTGACCGGCGACGACGTGGCCGACCTGCTGCCCCGGCCGGGCGCGGAGAGCGACAAGTACCGGCGGGGCGTGGTCGGGATCGCCGCGGGCAGCGACAGGTACACCGGAGCCGCCGTGCTCTCGGTCGGCGGCGCGGTGCGCGCCGGTGCGGGGATGGTCCGCTTCGCGAGCTCCGCCGAGCCGGTGCGGCTGGTCAGGGCCCGCTGGCCGGAGGCCGTCACGACCGTGCTCGACCCGTCGCTGGTGCTGAAGAGCTCGCTGGACGAGGTCGGGCGGGTGCAGGCGTGGGTGCTCGGCCCCGGGCTCGGCACGGGCCCTGAGGCCCACGCGGTGGCCCGCGCGGTGCTGTCCACCGGGGTGCCCGTACTGGTGGACGCCGACGGGCTGACGCTGGTCGCCAAGGACCGCACGCTGCTGCGCCGGGCCGCCCCCACCGTGCTCACACCGCACGCGGGGGAGCTGTCGCGGCTGCTCGGCGTGCCGCGCGAGCGCATCGAGGCAGGGCGGCTCGAACACGTACGCAGGGCCGCCGCCGAGCTGGGGGCGACGGTGCTGCTCAAGGGCTCGACCACGCTCGTGGCGGAGGAGGACAGGCCGGTGCGGGTCAACACCACGGGCACGCCCTGGCTGGCCACGGGCGGCACGGGCGACGTCCTGTCGGGCATCGCGGGCGCACTGCTCGCCGCCGGGCTGACGGGCTACGACGCGGCCTCGTGCGCGGCGTACGTCCACGGACTCGCGGCGCGGACGGCCGCCGGAGGCGGCGACCCGGCACGCGGACAGGCGCCGATCGCCGCCCTCGACGTCGCCCAGGCGCTGCCCGAGGCCCTGCGAACGCTCTGACGTGCGGCGTCAGGTTGGGCGCATTCACCCGGGTCCACCTGACACACTGGAAAAATGAGCTTCTCAACGGTGCGCTCCGCCACCCCGGCCGAGGCGCGCGTGGACCTGTCCGCCATCACGCACAACGTACGGCTGCTCGCCGAGTCGGCCGCCGGCGCCGAGATGATGGCCGTCGTCAAGGCCGACGCGTACGGCCACGGCGCGGCGCCGGTGGCGAAGGCGTGCCTGGAGGCGGGTGCGAGCCGGCTCGGCACCGCGTTCGTCCGCGAGGCGCTGGCGCTGCGCGAGGCGGGGGTCACCGCGCCGGTCATGTCGTGGCTCATCACACCCGGAGAGCCGCTGGACGCCGCGCTGCTCGCGGACGTCGAGCTGTCGGCCGGCGCGACGTGGGTCGTGGACGACATCGTCGAGGCCGCCCGGCGCACCGGGCGCACCGCCCGCGTGCACCTGAAGGCGGACACCGGCAACTCCCGCGGCGGCGCGACGGTGGCGGACTGGCCGTCGCTGGTCGAGCACGCGCTGGCCGCGCGGGCGGGCGGGGCCATCGAGATCGCCGGACTGTGGTCGCACTTCGCCTGCGCGGACATCCCGGGCCATCCCTCCATCGAGAGCCAGCTCGCGACGTTCGAGGAGGCGCTCGCCGTCGCCGACAAGGCGGGTGTGCCGAGCGACGCGATCCGTCACTTCGCCAACTCGGCCGCGACCGTCACGCTGCCGCGGGCGAGGTACGACATGGTCCGCACGGGCATCGCGGTCTACGGCCTGAGCCCGATCCCCGAACTGGGCGACTTCGGCCTGCGCCCCGCCATGACGCTGACGGCCAGGCTCGCGCAGGTCAAGCGGGCCGCCCCGGGCTCGGGTGTGTCGTACGGGCACCTGTACGTCACGGAGCGTGAGACCACGCTTGGTCTCGTCCCTCTCGGGTATGCGGACGGCATCCTGCGAAACGCGACCAACCGGGCGGAGGTGCTGGCAGCGGGCCGGCGGCGGCGGATCGCCGGGCGGGTGTGCATGGACCAGTTCGTCATCGACCTCGGTGACGATCCGGCGGAATCGGGGGACGAGGTGATCCTTTTCGGTCCGGGGGACAATGGCGAGCCCACCTGTCAGGAATGGGCGGATTCCCTCGGCACGATTACCCATGAGATCGTGACCAGGATCGGATCCCGCGTGCCTCGCGTCCATACGGACGGACGCTGAGCCGCGGCTGCGAGGAGGGCAGGCATGAGCACACGTCGCAAGGTCGGGATCGCCGGAGCGGTCTTCGGTGCGGCGTCGGCGGGAGTGGCGGCGGCCACGCTCGCCAAGAGGTACGCCGTCGGCCGCATCCGCCTGCGGCCGGACCTGGAGGCGAGTGAGCCCTTCGGCGAGCTGCACGGACGTTCGGTGACGCTCACGACCTCGGACGGCGTGAAAATCCATGCCGAGATCGACGGCGTGGAGGACGCGCCGCTGACCGTGGTGCTGTGCCACGGTTACTGCCTGTCCTCGGACTCCTGGCACTACCAGCGGCGCGATCTGCGCGACTCCTACCGGCTGGTGCTGTGGGACCAGCGGTGCCACGGCCAGTCGGCCCGCGCGCTGGCCAGCGACTGCACCATCGAGCGCCTCGGCGAGGACCTCGCGCTCGTGCTCGACGAGCTCGTCCCCGGGCCGTGCGTGGTGGTGGGCCACTCCATGGGCGGCATGACGATCATGGCGTTGGCGGAGCGGCGGCCCGAGCTGTTCGGCGACAAGATCCGCGGGGTGTCGCTGATCGCGACCTCGGCGGGCAAGCTCGCCGAGCTCACCCTGGGCCTGCCGGCCCTGTTCTCCAAGATCGTCAACCTCGCGGTGCCGTCGGCCGTCTCGATCATGCGCAGGAGCGGCGCGCTGGTCGACCGGGGCCGGGAGGCCGGCACCGACCTGTCGTTCCTCGCGCTGCGTCATCTCGGGTTCGGTGATTCCAAGAACGTCAGCCCGACCGTCGTGGACTTCGTCGAGTCGATGATCAGGGCCACCCCCTCCGAGGTGATCGCCGACTTCTACCCGGCGCTGATGTCGCACGACAAGCTCACCGCGCTCGACGTGCTCAACAAGGTGCCCACCGCGATCATCGTGGGGGAGCGCGACTGGCTGACGCCGCTCGACCACAGCAGGGCGATCGCGGCGGCCGCGCCGACCGCGCAGCTCACCACGGTGCCGGAGACCTCGCATCTCGTGCAGCTCGAACGGCCCGACGCCGTGAACGAGGCGCTGCGCGAGCTGCTGAAGCGAGCGGAGAGGGGAAACGCGTGACCACGGCTGAGTTCCGGGCCGCGACCGCCGAGGAGACGCGGGCGCTGGGCGCGCGGCTGGCCACGCTGCTCGCTCCCGGAGACCTGGTCGTGCTGAGCGGGCCGCTGGGCGCGGGGAAGACGACGCTGGTGCAGGGCGTCGCGGAGGGCCTGAAGGTCCGCGGGCCGATCACGTCCCCCACGTTCGTGATCGCCCGGGTCCACCCGTCCCTGTCCGGCGGGCCCGCGCTCGTGCACGCGGACGCCTACCGGCTGGGTGGCGCGCTGGAGGTGGACGACCTCGACCTCGACGCCTCGCTGGAGGAGTCGGTGACCGTGGTCGAGTGGGGCGAGGGCCTGGTCGAGGGCCTGTCCGAGGACCGCCTGGAGGTCCACGTCGAGCGGGGCGCGGAGGGCGAGGAGCGCCGCGTACGGGTGACGGGCGTGGGTCCGCGCTGGTCGGAGCTCTCCCTCGCCTGAGCACCCTCCGCCCGGATGCCGCCCGGATGCCGTCCGGAGCCGCCCTGGGCCGCCCTGAGCCGCACGGTGTTGCCGCCCGGAGCCGCATAAAGGGCCGCAACCCGGACTCTGACGTGCGAGAAGGACCTGCGGGGACAAGCCGGGCGCCGTTCGTCCGCGATCCAGACCGGTCCGCCGCACAGTCCTTGACGCCTGTCCGCGTTCCTGTGGATCATCGAGGCGAAGGAAGATCCTCGGTCATGAGTCGGTAAGGATTTTCTGGGTAAGGGACCCGCGTGGAAGAGGTGTGCCGTTGAGCAGGATCACGCAGGTCGCCGTCGGAGGAGCCTTACTGTTCGGCGCGCTGGGCTGCACCGCGTCGGCCGAGACGGTCTCCACCGACCCCACGATGACGCTGACACCGGCCCTGCCGACGCCGCTCGTCTCGGTTTCGCGGCAGGACGTGCGGGTGGAGGTCGATCCAAAGCGGATCGTCGGCGGGTCGACCAAGAGCATCCACATCACCGCCAGGTGCCCGCTGCCCCAGGGCGGCACCGAATATCGGGCGACCGCCCGCTCCGACGCCTTCACCGGGCTCGTCACGCTGGTCGCCCCGGCGCCGCCGTCGGCCACCCCGACTGCGACCGTGCCGATGGTGCGCGGCAGCGCGACCATCAGGGCCGGGGCCAAGGCGGGCGGCTACCGCGTGCAGGTGCGCTGCGAGGCCACCAACGACATCGGCAGCGCGTCGTTCAGGATCGTCACGCCGGAGCCCGACCACACCGAGGACCACACGAGGATTCCCACCCGGGCGCCGCACGCGGGCGGCGGAGGCACGGCGGCCGGGGGCCCCGAAGACGAGTCGGGCCTGCCGACGGGCGTCACCGTCGTCGTGCTGCTGGCCGCGCTCGGCGTCGGCATCGGCGTGGCCCGCAGGCGCTCCGGAGCCTGACCTTGGCGCTGTCCACCCGGGGGGTGATCGTCGCCGGGGTGGTCACCGGGCTCGCGTTCGCCGCCGTCGCCGGCGGCAAGGGGATGACGGACCAGCCCGCCGCCAGGTCCTCCGTCGTCCCCAAGCGGATCGACATCCCGGCGCTGCACCTCAAGGCTCCCCTGATGAAGCTCGGCCTGTCCGACGAGGGCGACGTCGAACTGCCGCCGTTCGACAAGCCGTCCACCGCGGGCTGGTACACGGGAAGCGCCGTGCCGGGCGACCCCGGCGCCTCCGTGATCATCGGCCACGTGGACACCAAGACCGCTCCCGCCGTCTTCTACCGGCTGCGCGACCTGCGTGAGGGAGCGGTCGTGAAGGTGGTGCGCAGCGACGGCAAGACCGCCTCCTACCGGGTCGACTCGGTGGAGCGCGTGCCGAAGGACGAATTCCCGGCCGAGCGCGTCTACACCGAGGACGGCCTGCGCCTGATCACCTGCGGCGGGAACTTCGACTGGTCGCGGCACGAGTACCGCGACAACATCATCGTCTACGCCTCCCTGATCCGCGCCGCCTGAGGCCGTCCGGCGGGTGCGCGGGCCGAGCCCGCCGCGGCGGCGAGGGCGAACGGGTCCGGACAGACCCCGGCTGTGGTCGTCCGCCTCCGCACAGCGACTACGCTTGACCTTCGTGCTTGTCTTGGCCTTCGACACCGCCACTCCCGCCGTCACCGCCGCGCTCTACGACGGCGAGCGCGTGGTGGCGGAGTCGACGACGATCGACGCGCGGCGGCATGGGGAGCTCCTCGCGCCCGCCGTCGAGCATGTCCTGCGCGAGTCCGGCGCGACGCTCAAGGACGTCACCGCCATCGTCGCCGGGACCGGCCCCGGGCCGTACACCGGACTGCGGGTCGGCCTGATGACGGCGACGGCGCTGGCCATGACCGCCGGTGTGCCCGCGTTCGGAGTGTGCACGCTCGACGCCCTCGCGTACTCCGCTCGGGAGAGCGGGCCGTTCCTCGTCGCGACCGACGCGCGCCGCAAGGAGGTCTTCTGGGCGCGGTACGGCGACCCGCGCACGCGGCTCGACGGGCCGCGCGTGGACCGGCCGCACGACCTGCCCGGAGAACTGCCCGTGATCGGCGCGGGCGGCGCACTGTACGCCGACGTGATCGGCCCCGACCGGGTGCGCGGTCCGGACCATCCCTCGGCGGGAGCGCTCGCGGCCCTGGCGGCCGAGCACCTCGCGACGCTGAGCGAGGAGGAGGCGGCGGAGATCGCCCGGGTGCCCGAGGGACGCGTGGATTCGGTCGAGAAAGCGCGGGAGCTGGCCGTGCTCGGCCCGCCGCGGCCCATTTACCTGCGGCGTCCCGACGCCCAGGTGCCCGGGGCGCCGAAGCGGGTGACGGCGTGACCCGCCGAGGGGGCACGCCGTGAGGCAGGCCGAGGTCGTGCTGCGCCAGATGACCCACGACGATCTGCCCGTCGTGATGGACATCGAAAGGACCACGTTCCCCGCGGACGCCTGGAGCGAGGCCATGATGCGTGGCGAGCTGGCCGACCAGCCGCGCACCCGGCACTACGTCGTCGCCGAGATGGGCGACCGCGTGGTGGGGTACGCCGGCCTGGCGGCGGCGGGTGACCAGGCCGACGTCCAGACGATCGCGGTGCTCGCCGATCACCGGCGCGCCGGCATCGGGACCGCGCTGATGGACGCGCTGCTCACCGAGGCCGTACGGCGCGGTGCGGCCTCGGTGTTCCTGGAGGTGCGCGCCGACAACCCGCCCGCGCAGGCGATGTACGAGCGGTTCGGCTTCCGGCGGCTGGGCCTGCGACGGCGCTACTACGAGGACGGCACCGACGCCATCACCATGGTGAAGGACCTCGGGCCAGTACACGAGGATTTGGGGGGCGGCGATGAGCGAGCGTAGCGAGCGAATCAGTAAGCACAGTGCGATTCGCGGCTGGATCACCTGCGCGCCTCCGGCACGACGGGACTCCGAGCCGCAAGGCGAGGAGGTGGCATGAGCAGGCGTGACGAGCCGATCGTGCTGGGGATCGAGACGTCCTGCGACGAGACGGGCGTAGGCATCGTCCGCGGCCACACGCTGCTGGCCAACACCATCGCCTCCAGTATGGACGAGCACGCCCGTTTCGGCGGCGTGGTGCCGGAGGTGGCCTCGCGGGCCCACCTGGAGGCGATGACGCCCACGGTCGAGAGTGCGCTGGCCGCCGCAGGGCTGCGCTTCTCCGACATCGACGCGGTCGCCGTCACCGCCGGCCCCGGTCTCGCGGGCGCGCTGCTCGTCGGCGTGGCCGCCGCCAAGGCGTACGCGCTGGGGCTCGGCGTCCCGCTCTACGGGGTCAACCACCTCGCCGCGCACGTCGCCGTGGACCAGCTGGAGCACGGCCCGCTGCCCAAGCCCTCGATCGCGCTGCTGGTCTCGGGAGGGCACTCCTCGCTGCTCCTGGTGCCCGATGTGGCGCGGGACGTGATCTCGCTCGGATCCACCGTGGACGACGCGGCCGGGGAGGCGTTCGACAAGGTGGCCCGGGTGCTCGGGCTGCCGTTCCCCGGCGGGCCGCACATCGACCGGGCCGCCCGCGAGGGCTCGGGCGCGGCCGTGGCGTTCCCGCGCGGCAAGTACGACGACGGCACCCTCGACTTCTCCTTCTCGGGTCTGAAGACGGCCGTGGCGCGGTGGGTGGAGGCCCGTGAGGCGGCGGGCGAGGCGGTGCCCGTGGCCGACGTCGCCGCGTCGTTCCAGGAGGCGGTCGTGGACGTGCTCACCCGCAAGGCCCTGCAGGCGTGCGCCCGTTACGACGTGAAGGACCTGCTGATCGGGGGCGGCGTGGCCGCCAACTCCCGGCTGCGGGCCATGGCCCAGGAGCGCTGCGACGCGGCCGGGGTGCGCCTGCGGGTGCCGCGGCCCGGCCTGTGCACCGACAACGGCGCGATGGTGGCGGCGCTCGGCTCGGACCTGGTGTCGGCGGGCGCGAAGCCCTCCACCCTGGAGATCCCGGCCGACTCGTCGCTCCCGATCACCGTCGTCAACGTCTGATCGCCGCCCCGCTCGCCTTCGCTGTCCATCGCGACGACAGGGGGTTCTCAGTCGGCGTGGCCGCGGGCGGGACGCAGCAGGACCTCGGCGAGCGCCAGCATGGTCTCCTCCAGCGCGGCGAGTCGCCGGGCCACGTCGCCCCTGGCCGGTTCCATGGCGCGGGTGACCGCGTCCGAGACGGTCTCGGCGATCTGCTCACGGTCGGGCCTGCTGCGCACCGCGTCCGCGAGGGGCACGACGGCCCCCGCCGCCAGGGTGAGGTCGGCGTTCATGCCCGCGATGGTGGTGCTCATCTCGTCCACGCCGGCGGCGACGTCTCCGATGCCGGCGCTCAGCCCGGCGACCGTCGCGTTCATGCCGTCCACGGCGGCTCCCACGCCGCTCTCCACCGCCTCGATCCGGCCCCCGACCGAGTCCAGCCGTTCGACGACGACGGCCTCCAGCCGCTCGGTGCGCTCGGTGAGCGCGGCGAGAGCCTTGTCGATCCGGGTGAACCGCCCGGCGGCGGCCTCCATGCTCCCCTGGAACTTGCCGAGCCGGTGCGCGAAGTCCGCCATCCGGTCGGCGAGGCCCTGGGTCCGGCCGCCGACCTCGTCCACGTGGTCGCGCAGCAGTTCCATGTGCTGGGCCAGCCCCTCGGCCCAGGCGGGCGGCCTGACCGCCATGTCGTCGAGCCGCTGGGTGATCGCCTCGAGTGCCACGCCGAGGCCGCCCAGCTCGCGCTCGCGCACCTCGCGCAGGAGCCACTCCATGCCCTCCAGCCGCTGGCGGATCTCGTCGAGCACGGCGCCCTGCGTCCGCTGTTCGTAGACGTGGTCCTGGGCGGCCCGGGCGAGCAGTTCACGCATCCGGTCGGAGATGGCGGTCTGGCTGCCCGCCTGGAGGAGGTTGTGGCTGGAATGCTCCACCGAGAATGCTCCTTCACTCGCCGAAACATCGGTTCGGCCCGGTCTCGCGCAGATGAACGAACAGGCGGCACGCCCGACGGCCAACTTTAGGCCCTGACCCGCGGCCATCAGGCGTGGAATGAGAAAGGCGGTAATTGCCGGTGAATTGTTCCTGTTTTACCCGTTCGCGCTGGTCACGGGCCGGCAGAGCAGGGCGAACGGCCGTTCCTCGATGCGGGTGAGCACGATCACGGCGGAATCGTCGCCGGAAAGCCGCAGATCCTTGCGCAGCCGTTCGACGTCGACGGCGGAACCGCGTTTCTTGATGGTGACCGCGCCGACGTGCCGTTCGCGCAGCGCCGCTCTCAGCCGTTTGAGCGAGAACGGCATGACGTCGGTCACCTCGTAGCAGGGCGCCCAATCCGTGCGTACGAGACGGTCACTCGTGATGTAGGCGATCCGGGGATCGAGGAGGTGCCCCGACACGAGGGCGGCGACCTCGGCGACCAGGTGGGCCCGCACCGCGGCGCCGTCGGGTTCGTACAGATAGCGGCTCACCGGCCCGGTCTCCGCCTCCGCGCCGGACGCCGTGAGCGTGGCGCCGGACGGCAGCAGGGTGGCGCGCCGGCCGCCCGCTCCCATCCCGGTCCAGATCGCCGCCTCCTTCACCTCGCCGCGGTACGACACCCACTCGGCCTCGGCGCCCTCCGGGATGAACTCGTACGGGATGCCGGGGGCCACCTTCAGGCAGGCCGCCGGGGCGTGGGCCACCAGGTCGAGCACGACCGGCCACGTGGGGGAGTACGCCATCGGGTCGAAGGTCCGTCCCCTCGCCCCCCTCCTGGCGGGGTCGGCGAACAGCAGGCCGTATCCGCCGGGGTCGGCCAGCGCGGCGTCGCCCGTCCGGACGCCGACCAGGGAGGACAGGCCGAGCGCCGCCGCGTTGGCCCGGGCGATCTCCACGGTCAGCGGGTCGAGGTCCACGGCGTCCACCGGGCAGCCCGCCCTCGCCAGCGCGAGGAGGTCTCCGCCGATGCCACAGCAGACGTCCAGCACGGCGGGGCCGCCCTCCGGCTCTCCGGCGGCCCGGATCCCGGCGGCCCGGATCCTGGTAGCGCGGTGTGCGGCGACCTCGGGGCGCGTGGCCTGCTCCAGCCCGTGCGGCGTGAAGTACATGACCGCGGCGTCGGGGCCGAACTTGACCTCGGCCCGCCGCCGCAGCGACGCCTGGGTGAGCGCCGCCGCCGCGAGGTCCGCCGGGTGGCTCCGGCGCAACGCGCTCGCGGCGGCCACCGGGTCGGCGCCGTCGGCGAGTATCTTCACGGCCCCGTCCAGGGCCGCGCGCCCTGCGGGCGTGAGCAGCATGCGGAAGGCGTCCAGGTCCACGCCCGCGACGCTACCGTCTGCCCGGCGCGCACGGAGGCGGGCGGTCAGCAGGATCCGACGTCGCCGAGCGAGGTGAGCAGCTTGCAGAGCAGTCCGGACAGCCGCTCCCGGTCCTCGCCGGTGAGACCGGACAGCAGCCGCTCCTCGTTGGCCACGTGGCCCTCCAGCAGCGCGTCGACGACCAGCCGGCCCTCGTCGGTGAGGGTGATCAGGACCATGCGGCGGTTGGAGGGTGCGACCTCCCGATGCACCAGGCCCTTGGCGACGAGGCGGTCCACCCGGTTGGTGAGCGCCGCGGAGCTGACCATCGCGGCCGTGGCGAGGTCGCTCATGCAGAGCCGATGATCGGGGTTGGACCGGAAGAGAGTCGCGAGCACGTCGAACTCCCACGGTTCCAGGTCGTGCCCGGCGAAGTACTCCTTGATGCCCTTCTCCAGCAGCCGCGACGCGCGGGAGATCCGCCCGGCCACTCCCATCGGCGAGCAGTCCACGTCCGGACGCGCCCGGGCCCACTGGCCGAGGATCTGGTCGACGGCGTCGTTGCCGACGGCGTCGTTGCCGGCGGCGTCGTTCGTGCAGGTGTCGTTCGTGAGGGTGTCGTTCATAGCGCGCGCGGCCTGGGTCCTCCCCGCCGCTCCTCCTCCACCGGTCATCGTAACCGACACTTCGACGTTGAAATGTGAGCGGGGCATGGGGTACCTTCTCCGTCGAACAATAAAGGATCGAAGTATTCGAGGTGAAAGAGATGAAGGTCCTGGTGCTCGGCGCGACGGGGTACATCGGTTCCGCGCTGGCGGAGCGCCTCGCCGAACGCGGCCACGAGGTGGTCGCGCTCGTCCGGCAGAAGGCCCGCGACACCGCCGTGCCGGGTGAGGTGCGCCACGGCGACCTCCACGAACCCAAGACGCTCAGGAGGGCGGTGACGCCGGACATCGACGTCGTCGTGCACGCCGCCAACCCGGTCGGGGACGAGGAGGTGGACGTCACGGCGATCGAGGCGCTGGCCGGAGGGGGCGCGCGGCTCGTCTACACCAGCGGCGTCTGGGTTCTCGGCACCACGACCGAGGCGGCGGGCGAGGACGCGCCGGTGAACCCCATCGCCGTCTCCCGCTACCGGCCGCGCGTGGAAAGGCTCGTGCTGGACGCGGGCGGCGTCGTCGTCAGGCCCGGCGTCGTGTACGGCCGGGGCGCCGGCATCCCCACGGTGCTCACCGCCCCCGGGCAGGAGGACGGCCGCTACGTCCACGCGGGCGGCCCGGTGCCGACCTGGGCGACCGTGCACGTCGACGACCTGGCGGACCTGATCGTGCTCGCGATCGAGAAGGCCGCGCCGGGCAGCCTCCTCCACGCCGTCGCCGAGGAGGCGGTGAGCGTCGCCGACGTGGCGGCGGCCGCGGGCCGTACGGGGAAGGCCGTGCCGTGGCCGATCGACGAGGCGAGCGAGGTGCTCGGCCGCCCGTTCGCCGAGGGCCTGGCCCTGAGCCAGGTGGTGAGCGGCGACCTCGCCAGGAAGGTCCTCGGCTGGCAGCCGAGCCGCCCCGGCATCGTCGACGACGTCCGCTCCGGCTCGTACGCCTCCCGCGCCTGACCGTCCCCGCAGGAGGCGCAGGCCCGCCGGAAAGGGGCGGCGGTGACGCCGGCGCGGCGTACGGCTGAACGGGCGATCTCGGGCGCGTTGCCGTCAGATGCGTCTGACCTGCGATGCCGGTTCGTGTTGACTGTCACGCGCCACTTGCATACTGTTTCGTGTTGGCACTCTCCCATCGAGAGTGCCAACAGCGACGAGACAGGTCTGACACCCGCGACGGCAGGCCGCTGGTCGCCTCTTCAGCTCATTCATCGCAATCTGAAGGGGAGGTCCGATCGTGACGACCGCCACCAAGGTTCCCGTTAAGCCGCTTGGCGACCGCATCGTGGTCCAGCCGCTTGAGGCCGAGCAGACCACCGCCTCCGGCCTGGTCATCCCGGACACCGCCAAGGAGAAGCCGCAGGAGGGCCGTGTCCTCGCTGTGGGCCCGGGCAACTGGGACGAGGACGGCGAGAAGCGCATCCCGCTCGACGTCAAGGAGGGCGACGTCGTCCTCTACAGCAAGTACGGCGGCACCGAGGTCAAGTACGGCGGCGAGGAGTACCTGGTGCTCTCGGCCCGCGACGTGCTCGCCATCATCGAGAAGTAGGCCGCGCCGGCTTGTGGAGCCCCGGGACAATGCGCCCGGGGCTCCGCGCGCTCACAAGGAGACCTGAATGCCGAAGATCCTGGAGTTCGAAGAGGACGCGCGGCGCGCTCTCGAGCGTGGTGTGAACGCTCTCGCCGACGCCGTCAAGGTGACGCTCGGCCCCCGTGGCCGCAACGTCGTCATCGACAAGAAGTTCGGTGCCCCGACGATCACGAACGACGGTGTGACCATCGCTCGCGAGGTCGAGCTGGACAAGCCGTACGAGAACCTGGGCGCCCAGCTCGCCAAGGAAGTGGCGACCAAGACCAACGACATCGCGGGCGACGGCACCACCACCGCGACCGTCCTGGCCCAGGCCATGGTCCGCGAGGGCCTGCGCAACGTGGCCGCCGGCGCGCAGCCGCTCGGGCTCAAGCGCGGCATCGACAAGGCCGCCCAGGCCGTCAGCGAGCGGCTGCTCGGCAGCGCCCGCCACGTCGAGGACAAGAAGGAGATCGCGAACGTCGCCACGATCTCCGCGCAGGACGCGAAGATCGGCGGTCTGATCGCCGAGGCGTTCGACAAGGTGGGCAAGGACGGTGTCATCACCGTCGAGGAGTCCAACGCGATGGGCCTGGAGCTGGAGTTCACCGAGGGCCTCCAGTTCGACAAGGGCTACCTGTCGCACTACATGGTGACCGACTCCGAGCGCATGGAGGCGGTCCTGGAGGACCCCTACATCCTCATCACCCAGGGCAAGATCTCCTCCATCGCGGACTTCCTGCCGCTGCTGGAGAAGGTCGCCCAGAGCAAGCGCCAGCTGCTGGTCATCGCCGAGGACGTCGAGGGCGAGGCCCTGGCCGTCCTGGTGACCAACAAGATCCGCGGCACCTTCACCTCCGTCGCCGTCAAGGCCCCCGGCTTCGGCGACCGCCGCAAGGCCATGCTGCAGGACATCGCCATCCTCACCGGCGGCCAGGTCGTCAGCGAGGAGGTCGGCCTCAAGCTGGAGCACGTCGGCCTCGAGGTGCTCGGCACGGCCCGCCGCGTCGTGGTCAACAAGGACACCACCACGATCGTGGACGGCGCCGGCGACGCCCAGGCGATCGAGGACCGCGTCCGCGAGATCAAGGTGGCGATCGAGCAGTCCGACTCCGACTGGGACCGCGAGAAGCTGCAGGAGCGTCTCGCGAAGCTGGCCGGCGGTGTGTGCGTGCTGCGCGTCGGCGCCGCCACCGAGGTGGAGCTGAAGGAGAAGAAGCACCGCCTCGAGGACGCGATCTCCGCGACCCGCGCCG
Organism: Microbispora sitophila; assembly: GCF_014892245.1. NCBI lineage: Bacteria > Bacillati > Actinomycetota > Actinomycetes > Streptosporangiales > Streptosporangiaceae > Microbispora > Microbispora sitophila. The sequence continues at coordinate 67,729 of NZ_JADBGC010000020.1, forward strand.
CGATCGAGGAGGGCATCGTCTCCGGCGGTGGCTCCGCGCTCGTGCACGTGTCCAAGGAGCTCGACGACCTGGGCCTGACCGGCGACGAGGCCACCGGTGTCTCGATCGTCCGCAAGGCGCTGATCGAGCCCGCCCGCTGGATCGCCGAGAACGCGGGCATGGAGGGCTACGTCGTCACCACCAAGATCGCCGCGATGAACGTCGGTGAGGGCCTCAACGCCGCCACCGGCGAGTACGGCGACCTGGTGGGCCAGGGCGTCATCGACCCCGTCAAGGTAACCCGCTCGGCCGTGCAGAACGCCGCGTCCATCGCCGGCATGCTGCTCACCACCGAGGCCCTTGTCGTGGACAAGCCCGAGGAGGAGGCTCCGGCCGCCAACGGCGGCCACGGCCACGGCCACGGTCACGGCCACTGATCCCGCGCCTTCCACGCATCGCGCCCCGCGCCCGCCCGCAAGGGTGGACCGCGGGGCGCACCGCTTTTCCGCCCTTTGCCCGTCCCGCGCGCGGACGGGCCGTCGCGGACGAAGCCGGGCCGCGGGCAATGCGAACGACCGGCATGCTTCCTTTTCCTTGTCAAGCCCGTTAGGCGTATATCCCTCGTTTTGGGCATTCCTGTTGGAATGTTCCAACGGACGAGTGATCAGGCGATTACCGAAGGTTATCGCCGCGTCAATGTGACCAATCCGTAGCCGTTAACCATGACGACATGAACGATCGCGACGGGCATCATGCCTAACGTGACCGAGGGATGCGTCGCCGACGCCGCAACTGGGGTAAGGCTTGCGACGAGATCGGATGAACCCGACCTCAGGGAACTGACCAGCCTTGCCGTACAGGGAGACCGCACCGCCATCGAATCACTGCTGGGACACCTGCGCCCGATGGTGGTCCGCTACTGCAGGGCTCGACTGGGCAGGGTGTCCGGTCAGTACCACATCGCCGACGACGTGGCCCAGGAGGTGTGCATCGCGGTGCTGTCGGCGCTGCCGCGCTACCGCGACATGGGCCGCCCGTTCGCCTCGTTCGTCTTCGGCATCGCCTCCCACAAGGTGGCCGACGCGCTGCGCAGTTCGGTCCGCTCGGCCGTGCCGACGCAGGACCTGCCGGACGGGCCCGACGAGGGCCCAGGGCCGGAGGAGACGGTGGTGCGCTACATCGAGGCGCAGCACGCCCGCGACCTGCTCGCCCGGCTCCCGGACACGCAGCGCGAGCTCCTCATTCTGCGGGTGGTCTCGGGCCTGTCCGCCGAGGAGACGGGTAATGTACTCGGCATGTCACCAGGTGCCGTCCGGGTCGCGCAGCATCGTGCGCTCGCCAGGCTCCGGCAGCTGGCCGAGCTGGAGTCGATTGCGTGACCACGAAACGTCGTCGTACGGCTCGCCACCTCGGGTCGTACGGCGATGCCGACGTGGAGGGCGACGTAATGCGGACGGACGCCGTCCTCGACGCGCTCGCCCGCCGCGAGCCGGTCGGCGGCGCGGACGCCGCCGTCCGGTTGCTCGGCGCGCTCGTGGCCGACGTGGACAGTCAGCGGCTCTCCTCCGTGTCGATCACGCCGTCCACGTAGCCCCGGGCGTACTCCCAGCTGACGTAGTCGGCCGGATCGGGCTGGTAGGCCGGCTCGTGGACCTGCGGCCGGCCGTTGTCGATCATCTGGCGCAGGTTGCCGCGCAGCAGGTCCCAGTCGAAGTAGTGCTGTTCGCCGCACTCCGGGCAGTCGAGGACGAGGCCGAGCACGCCCTGGGGTTCGAGCAGGGAACGGAAGACCTCCACGTCGGCGAGATCGGTCAGCGCCTCGTCGCGTTCCGCGAGCGTCAGCGGCTCCACATCGTCGGGCGCTCCAAGCTCCGCCGCGGGGTCGTTGGGGTCATCCGCGAACGGGTCGCGGGGGACGTCTTCCAGCACGCATCCCACCTTATGACCACGGCCCCCTCCACGAGGATAAGTGCGCCTCATCTGCTCGTCGGGCCGTGCCCCGGGACACGGGTGTCACAGCCAGCCGCGGCGGGCGGCCTCCACGCCGGCGTGGAAGCGGGACTGGGCCCCCAGCTCCGACATCGCCTCGGCGAACCTGGCCCGCACCGTGCGTACGGAGACCCCGAGGTGGCGGGCGATGGCGTCGTCGGACAGGCCGTGCGCGGCCAGCCGCAGCACCTGCAGCGCGTTGGTGTGCGGGGAGATCGGCGCGGCCCGGGCCCACAGCTCCTCGAACAGCGCCCGCAGCGCCCCCACCGCCACCGGGGCGTGGACCAGGTAGCAGTTGTAGGAGTGCTCGGGCAGCGGGACGCCCCACTCCGCGGGCAGCCCGGCGGTGCCCTCGCCGAGCGCGAAGAACCAGCTCGGCACCGCGTCGAGGGCGCGCAGCCCCGCGCCCGCCGCCGAGAACCGCGCGCACACCTCTCGCATGGCGGGCGCGGACACGGCGTCGAGCGCGACCACCATGCGCGGGCGCAGGATGCCGTCCGTGGCGGCCTGGATCCACTGGCCGCCGTACCCGTCCGCCAACCTGATCATGGTCCTGCGGTCCGGCACGGCCATGACCAGCTCGGCGGGGGGCGCCTGCAGCGCGAGGCCGATCACGCTCTCGCAGAGCTCGTCCGCGCCGCTCACGGGCTCGACCGAGAATCGTCCGCTGCGCCAGTCGCGGCCCGCGTCGTAGTGATGGGTCAGGCGGCCGGCCGCCGCGAGCACCTCGTCGATCTGGCGGGTCTCCCTGGCCATGCGGTCCAGCCTCTCGGCCACCAGCCGCCCGATCGCCGCGGCCGGATGGCGGGCGAGGAACTCCTCCCGCCGCCGGTTCACCGCGCCGAGCCGTACGAGCCCGTCCAGGGCGTCGAGCACGTCCTCGGCGGGCCGGTCGACCGCCTCGGCCAGTTCGCTCAGCGTGGCGCGGTGCAGCCGCAGCATGGCCGTGTAGAGGGCCGCCTGGTCGGGGGAGAGGCCGAGGCTTTCGAACGGGTCGGCCCGGGAGGCGGCGTTGCGCGTCGTACTCATGCTCGCTCCGTCGGTGGTCACACTGGTCGCGCCGGACGCATTGGGCGCACCGGTCCCACTGCTCACTGTCCACTGGCTCACCGGTCCCTGGGAGAAAACGTTTCCCGGCATCCGGTGCGCCGACTTCCGTCCCATCCCCGCCTCGCTTCGGGTCGCGAGAATAGCTCGGATTTTGCGCGCTGTCCGTCCCGTTCACACATTTGGCAGGGCTGACCGTGGCGGCTTTTGTATGGATGTGAGGGTTCGCATTTGTTTTCGGGCGGAGTTGTGAGAGACGGGAAATGCATCTTTGTGCAGTTGCACGTTACGCCATTGCGCGTGGACGCTCCGTGACGCATTCTTGACCCAGCGTTAGCCGGGAACGCCCCGTCTGCCGGGCGCGGAGGGGGGCTCGACGGGCGTGGCGGGCGCGACGCGGGGAAGTGGGGGGACCGGAAGCCGGTCCCCCCACTTTTTGTGCCCTCCCTCTTGACAGGTCTGCGGGATGCGGTTTGGGGCGGCCACTAGACTGACCTCGGGTCTGGCGAGGGACCTACGCGCGAGGGACCCACAGCGCAGGAGGGGTGCAGCAGATGGCCAAGTTCACCGAACCGGGACTCACGTTCGACGACGTGCTCCTCGTTCCCGCCTATTCGGACCTGCAGCCGGGGGACGCCGATACGACGACCCGGTTGTCCCGCACCATCACGCTGCGCATCCCGCTGGTGTCCGCCGCGATGGACACGGTCACCGAGGCGCGCATGGCGGTGGCCATGGCACGGCAGGGCGGCATCGGCATCCTGCACCGCAACCTCTCGATCGAGGAGCAGGCGCAGCAGGTCGACCTGGTCAAGCGGTCGGAGGCGGGGATGGTGACCAATCCCGTCACCTGCTCTCCCGAGGACACCCTCGCCGACGTCGAGCGGCTGTGCGCGACCTACCGGATCTCCGGGGTCCCGGTCACCGACGCGGACGGCGTGCTCGTGGGCATCGTCACCAACCGCGACATGCGGTTCGAGAGCGACCAGAGCAGGGCCGTACGCGACGTCATGACCCCGATGCCGCTGGTGACGGCGCCGGTGGGCGTCGACCGCGACGAGGCGTTCCGGCTGCTGCGGCAGAACAAGGTCGAGAAGCTTCCGCTCGTGGACGAGACCGGCCGCCTCCAGGGCCTCATCACGGTCAAGGACTTCACCAAGAGCGAGCAGTACCCGATCGCGACCAAGGACGCCGACGGCCGCCTGATGGTCGGCGCGGCGGTGGGCGTCGCGGGCGACGCCGAGGAGCGCGCCATGACGCTGATCGAGGCGGGTGTGGACGTCATCATCGTCGACACCGCCCACGGGCACTCGCGCGGCGTGTGCGACATGATCGCCAAGATCAAGGCCAACGGCCGGGTGGACGTCATCGGTGGCAACGTCGCCACCCGCGCGGGCGCGCAGGCGCTGGTCGACGCGGGCGCCGACGCGGTCAAGGTCGGCGTCGGGCCCGGCTCGATCTGCACCACCCGGGTCGTCGCGGGCGTGGGCGCCCCCCAGCTCACCGCCATCTACGAGGCCGCGCTGGCGTGCGGCCCGGCCGGCATCCCGGTCATCGGCGACGGCGGCCTGCAGTACTCGGGCGACATCGCCAAGGCGCTGGCCGCCGGGGCGGACACGGTCATGCTCGGCTCGCTTCTGGCCGGCTGCGAGGAGTCGCCCGGCGAGCTGATCTTCATCAACGGCAAGCAGTTCAAGTCGTACCGGGGCATGGGGTCGCTGGGCGCGGTGCGCAACCGCGAGCGCGGCGGCGCGTCGTTCAGCAAGGACAGGTACGCGCAGGCCGAGGTGTCGGGGGAGGACAAGTACATCCCCGAGGGCATCGAGGGCCAGGTGCCCTACCGCGGCCCGGTCGCGGCGGTGGCCCACCAGCTCGTCGGCGGCCTGCGGCAGGGCATGTGGTACACCGGCTCCCGGACGATCCAGGAGCTGCACGAGAAGGCGCAGCTCATGCCGATCACCGCGGCCGGGCTCAAGGAGAGCCACCCGCATGACATCCAGATGACGGTCGAGGCTCCGAACTACCACGGGCGCTAGCTCGTAGCGGAAGAAACGGAAAGAACAGGCGATATGACACAGGTGGAGATCGGGCGCGGCAAGAGCGGGCGGCGTGCCTACGCGCTGGACGAGATCGGCATCGTGCCCTCCCGGCGCACCCGCGACCCGGAGGAGGTGTCGATCTCCTGGCAGATCGACGCCTACCGGTTCGACTCTCCGCTCGTGGCGAGCCCGATGGACAGCGTCGTGTCGCCGCAGACGGCCATCGAGATCGGGCGCCTGGGCGGCCTCGGCGTGCTCGACCTCGAAGGGCTGTGGACCCGTTACGAGGACCCGGCGCCGCTCCTGGAGGAGGTCGCCACCCTCGACCGGGCCGCCGCGACCAGGAGGCTGCAGGAGATCTACACCGCGCCGATCAAGGACGAGCTGATCGGCCGGCGCATCGAGGAGATCCGCGCCGCCGGCGTCACGACCGCCGTACGGCTGTCGCCGCAGCGCACCGTGCAGCACCACAAGGCCGTGATCGACGCGGGCGTGGACATCTTCGTGATCCGCGGCACGACGGTCTCCGCCGAGCACGTCTCCGGCCGGGCCGAGCCGCTCAACCTCAAGCAGTTCATCTACGAGCTCGACGTCCCGGTGATCGTGGGCGGCTGCGCGACGTACACGGCGGCGCTGCACCTCATGCGCACCGGCGCGGCCGGCGTGCTGGTCGGCTTCGGCGGCGGCGCCTCGCACACCACCCGCAACGTGCTGGGCGTTGTCGTGCCGATGGCCACCGCGATCTCCGACGTGGCCGCGGCCCGCCGCGACTACATGGACGAGTCGGGCGGCCGCTACGTCCACGTCATCGCCGACGGCGGCATGGGCGGCTCCGGCGACATCGCCAAGGCGATCGCCTGCGGCGCGGACGCCGTCATGGTGGGCTCGCCGCTCGCGCGGGCCAGCGAGGCCCCCGGCCGCGGGTTCCACTGGGGATCCGAGGCCCACCACCCCGAGCTGCCGCGCGGCAAGCGGGTCGAGTTCGGCACGATCGGCACGCTGCGGGAGATCCTGCACGGCCCGTCGTCGCTGGCCGACGGCTCGATGAACCTGCTCGGCGCGCTGCGCCGCACGATGGCCACCGCCGGCTACTCCGACCTCAAGGAGTTCCAGCGCGTCGAGGTGGTCGTCGCCCCGCCGCAGCGCTGAGCCGCTGCCGGCGAAGGCCGGGCCCGCCGGGCCCGGCCTTCGGCTTTCCGGGATCGGTCAGGGGTGGCGGACCCACGCGCCGCGCTTCATCACGCCGCCGACGCCCAGGTCGTCGTCGAGCACCACGAGATCGGCGTACTTGCCGACCGTGATCGAGCCGATCTCGCCGTCCAGTCCGAGGACGCGGGCGGGGGTGAGCGAGGCCATCAGCGCGGCGTCCACCAGGGAGCGCCCGGCCTCCCGCACGGTGCGGCGGAAGGCCACGTCCATCGTGAGCGTGCTGCCGGCGATCGAGCCGCCGCCAGGAGTGTCGGAGGCGAGCCTGGCCACCCCGTCCACGACGTCGACGGTCATCGGGCCGAGCGGGTAGCGCCCGTCGCCCATGCCCGCCGCCGCCATCGCGTCGGTGATCAGCGCCGTACGGCCCGCGCCCGCGGCGTGCATGGCCAGGCGCAGCATCGCCGGGTGGACGTGGACGCCGTCGTTGATCAGTTCGACGGTCACCCGCTCGTCCTGGAGCAGGGCGGCGATCGGCCCCGGCGCGCGGTGGCCGAGCGGCGGCATCGCGTTGTAGAGGTGGGTGGCCACCGTCGCCCCGGCGTCGATCCCCTCGATCGTCTGCTCGTAGGTCGCGTCGCTGTGGCCCAGCGCGGCGACGACGCCCTCGGCGGCGGCGTCCCTGATCACGTCGAGCGCGTTCGGCAGCTCGGGCGCGATCGTCAGCATCCGGACGTGGCCCCGCCCGGCCTTAACCAGCGCCCGGAACTCCGCCACGTCGGGCTCGCGCAGCAGCGTCGGCTCGTGCGCGCCGCAGCGCGACCTGGCGATGTACGGCCCCTCGAAGTGGATGCCGGCGATCAGGCCCTGCTCGCACAGGTCGGCGAGCGTCGTGGCGGCCCGCGCGAGCGTGTCGGGCGCGGCGGTGACGAGGCTCGCCATGAGGGTGGTCGAGCCGCGGCTCAGGTGGAAGGCCGCGACCGCGGCGGCGGTCTCCGGGTCGCCGTCGGGGAAGCTCCCGCCGGCACCGCCGTGGCTGTGGATGTCGACGTAGCCGGGGACGATGGTGCGCCCGCCCAGGCCGAGCCCGTCGCGCGGGGCCTGCCCGCGCCCGATGTGGGTGATCCTGCCGTCCTCGATGGTGAGCCAGCCGTCGTGGACGCCGTCGGGAGTGACGACGCGGGCATCGGAGAGAGTCACGCTCATGCCGCCATCCTTCCGCGTACGGCGCCGGCTCGCCGCCCCGGGGCGGGATGACGGACGGGCGCGGCTCCTCAGGATTGTTCACCGACATTTCCGGAGATCCTTGGGAAAGGCGGCGGAAAAGATGGATTCCCGGGTAGCTACTCGCGGGTAGATTTGCTCGGCACAGGCGAAAGCGGTACAGAAGGAGCCCTATGACGGCGAGGATGGGGACGGCACGGCTCGGTCCGGCAGAACGTACCGCCGCCCTGGCGCGGATGGAGGCGCAGGAACTCGACGTGGTCGTGATCGGCGGCGGCGTGGTCGGCGCCGGCGTCGCGCTCGACGCCGCGACCCGCGGGCTCTCGGTGGGCCTGGTCGAGGCGCGCGACTTCGCCTCAGGCACGTCGTCCCGGTCGTCCAAGCTGATCCACGGCGGGCTGCGCTATCTGGAGCAGCTCAACTTCGACCTCGTCAGGGAAGCCCTGCGGGAGCGGTCGCTGCTGCTCAAGCGGATCGCGCCGCACCTGGTCAGGCCGGTGCCGTTCCTGTTCCCGCTCACGCACGCGGGCTGGGAGCGGCCGTACATCGGGGCGGGGCTCGCGCTCTACGACACGCTGGGGCTGTCCTTCGGCCTCACCCGGGGCGTGCCGGGGCACCGCCACCTGACCCGCCGCCAGGCGCTGCGGGTCGTCCCCTCGCTGCGCAAGTCGGCGTTCACGGGCGCCGTGCAGTACTGGGACGCCCAGGTCGACGACGCCCGCTTCGTGATGACCATGCTGCGCACCGCCGCGACGTACGGCGCGCACGTCGCCTCCCGGGTGCAGGCGGTCGGTTTCCTGCGCGAGGGGGAGCGGGTCACCGGGGTGCGCGTGTGCGACCTGGAGACCGGCGCGGAGCTGGACGTGCGGGCGCGCCAGGTCGTCAACGCGACCGGCGTGTGGACCGACGACATCCAGCAGCTCGTCGGCGGCCGGGGGCAGATCCACGTGCGGGCGTCCAAGGGCATCCACCTCGTCGTGCCGCGCGACCGCATCCACTCGCTCACCGGGCTCATCATGCGCACCGAGAAGTCGGTGCTGTTCGTCATCCCGTGGGGCCGGCACTGGATCATCGGGACCACCGACACCCGCTGGAACCTCGACAAGGCCCACCCCGCGGCCTCGCGGGCGGACATCGACTACCTGCTCGACCGGGTCAACTCGGTGCTCTCGGTGCCGCTGACCAGGGACGACGTCGAGGGCGTGTACGCCGGGCTGCGGCCGCTGCTGGCAGGGGAGTCCGAGGAGACCTCCAAGCTCTCGCGCGAGCACGTCGTCACCCATCCCGTGCCGGGGCTGGTCATGGTGGCCGGCGGGAAGTTCACGACGTACCGGGTCATGGCGGCCGACGCCGTCGACGCGGTCGCGCACGGCCTCGACCAGCGCGTGCCGCCGTCCTGCACCGACCAGGTGCCGCTCGCGGGCGCGGAGGGCTACCAGGCCCTGTGGAACTCCCGCCACCGCATGGCGCGCTCCTCCGGGCTGCACGTGGCCAGGATCGAGCACCTGCTGGAGCGGTACGGCTCGCTGATCGACGAGGTGCTCGCGCTCATCAAGGAGGACCCCTCGCTGGGCCGGCCCCTCGACGGCGCGGACGACTACCTGCGCGCGGAGATCGTGTACGCGGCGACGCACGAGGGCGCCGGGCACCTCAACGACGCGCTGACCCGGCGCACCCGCATCTCGATCGAGACCTTCCACCGGGGGACCGCGGTCGCCCAGGAGGCCGCCGAGCTCATGGCCGGCCCGCTCGGCTGGGACGCCGATCAGGTCAAGCGCGAGGTCGAGTACTACACCAAGCGAGTCGAGGCGGAGCGGGCCTCCCAGGAGCAGGACACCGATCAGGAGGCCGACGCGATCCGCCTCGGCGCGCCGGAGATCGTCCCCGTCGCGCCCCCGCGTGACCTCGCGAAGGCGCGGGGAAACGACAACTGATCGTCAGGCGAAGGGGATCCACGCCCGGTCGGCCAGCGTGGCGGCGTCGCTGACCTTGAGGCCGGTGTCGGACACGGTCCACAGGTCGTCGCCGATGACGAGGGAACGGCGGATGCCCTGGTCGGCGGGGGCGAAGTCGCTCTTCGCGGGCGGCCGCGGGTGGGTCACGACGCCCAGCTTGGTGATCTCGCGGTCGCCGACGCGCAGCGCGAGGGCCGCGCTGCCCGCGATCCCGCCCTCGGCCCAGTTCTGGAGCGGGAGCACGGCCAGCCCGGTGGCGGGCCAGTAGAGGAAGGCGTGCGGGTCCCACTCGGCCTCAGAGCCGGACTCCTTCTGGTGGAACCGCGACAGCACCGCGGGCGCGGCCGGGTCGGAGACGTCGAACAGCGAGATCTGCGTGCCGAGCACCCGGCCCTTCTCGCTCGCCTCCTGGCCGATGCCGATGAGCCGCCCCTCGCCCGCCGGGTGGAGATAGGCGGAGAAGCCGGTGATCTTCAGCTCGCCGGTGACCTTCGGCGCGGCCGGGTCCCGCAGGTCGAGCGTGTACAGGGGGTCGGTCTGGCGGAACGTCACCACGTAGCCGAGGCCGTCCATGAACCGCACCGAGTAGATCCGCTCGCCCTTGCCAAGGCCCGTGACCGAGCCTGTCTGGGCGAGCGTGCCTGCGTCGAGCACGTACACGCCGCTCTCGCTCGTGCCCGGGCTCGCGCCGAACACCTCGGCGCCGCTGGTCGTCGCCACTCGCAGATGACCGTCGTACTCCGACAGGGAGTACTGGTTCAGCAGCCGTCCCGGCACAGATCCCGACGTGACGTAGCGCGGGGCGCCGGGGGCGGAGACATCGAAGCGGTGCACCTCCGTGCGCTCGGGCGGCGCCGCCGGCGTGGGCGTGGCGGCCGACGAATCGGGCACTGGCACCACGTCGATCGGGCGCGCCGCCCACCAGCGGGGATTGCTGGTGACGTAGAGGCTGCCCCCCGTCCCGTACACGGTGTCGCCGTCGGCCGCCACCGCGATCGGCGTGAGCGAGCCGAACGGCGTGGCGGCGGCCAGGTCGATCGTGTGGATGGTCAGCATCGAGGTGCCGGTGAACTGGTCGGGGTGGCTGACCTGGTCGCAGCCGACCCGCTCGGTGTGGCTCGCGCCGCCCGACTCGACGTCGTACGACGGCAGCCACGCGTCGGCGGGGGCGGACAGCACGGCCTTGCGGTTGCCTTCGAGCAGTTCCTTCTCCGATTCGTCCTGCTCCGGCGTCGGGAAGGCGATCTCCGGCTGGGACCGGACGACGAGTCGCACCGTGGAGCCGACCTGGCGGGCGTCGATGTGCTGCCCGCGCACGGTCATCGCGCCGAGGACGCGCGGCTCGCCGGACAGGTCCACGAGCACGTACCTGGGGCCGCCGGAGCCGGCCCGGGTCTTGGCCATCGCCCCGAACGGGATGATCCCGCCGCCCTGGAACAGTACGAGCGCGCGGTCGCCGTGCACCAGCAGGTCGGCCTGGGCCCACGACTGGTCCTCGGCGACGAGTCGCAGCGTCCCGGTGACCTTGCGGGTCTTCGCGTCCACGACGCGCAGCACGCCCCCGGTGACCGTGATCACCCGGTCGCCGTCGGTCTTGACCAGGTCGGGCTCGTCCACGCCCGCCTCGTGCGTGTTCGTGGTCGAGTACGACTGCTGCTCGGGCGTCGCCCGCTTGGCCACGGTGGCGTCGGCGGCCGCGTAGAGCATGGCGTCCCCGAAGCCCCAGGGGGTCACGTTCCGCGCGGCCGCCTGCCGCAGCCCCTCCGTCATCTCGTCGCAGTCGCTGTAGGCGACGAGCCGCACCTTGCCGGTCAGGTCCGTGGGAGGGGGCGGGAAGTCCTGTGCCGTACGGCCACCCGCGCAGCCCGTGGCTCCCGTGGCCAGCAGCGCGGCGAGAATGCCCGCCGTACGAATCGATGTCCTCATGCCCCCAAGACGGACCGCCGCCGGGGGCGGTTCACCGCGTGCGGCTCACGAGGGCCTGAACCTCAGGTTGACGATCAGATCGTCCACCGCCTCGTCACTGGCCTGCATGAGCGCGCGTACCATGCCGCCCGTCATGTCGAGGATCACCATCACGTTCTTGTCGCCGTCGCCTTTCTCCCAGCAGACGACGTGCCGCTCGTCATACCAGCCCATGAACCGAGAGCATCCGGACGCGATCCGCAGTTTCTCCCGCCCCGTCGCCTGATCCCAGACGCACAGATCCGCGTCGCCCTGGGGGCAGTCGCTGGCGAACGAGGTTCCGGACGGGGAGAACAGGAACTGGGCGATGTCGTTGAACATGGTCGGGCCGGTGATGTCGCGGACCGCCTTCCCACTCAGATCGAAAAAGCGCAGGCCCTTGGTCCGGCCACTGCGGAAGAACGCGACCACTCCCTCTTCGTCCGCGTCCCACCCGAACACCGATTCCTTGATGGCCGGGTCGTCGACCTCCACGATCTTCGCGGTCCGCCGGGCGGCGTCGACCACGATGAAGCCGGTGGTGATCTGGTCCTCGCCGGAAGGCTTCCTGATGCTCAGCAGGACCTTGCCGCCGTCCCGGGACCACTGGAAGAAGTCCGCCACCTTGGGCTGGCGCACTGTCTTCACCTTGTGCATCACTCCGGTTCTCAGCTGGATGAGATCAACGGACGATGTGCCCTTATAAAAGTAGACGGGTATGCCCAGCCCGTACGTGCCGTCCGGCGAGACGGTGTAGTCGAGATAGCCGTCCTTCTTCTTGAACGGTGCGGACATCGAATCCCTGACGTACGTGTACTCCGCCGCGTCCGTGGTGAAAGACGCGACCGACACCGGGTCGTCGGGATGCTCATAGAGAGTGGCCGCCACGCCGGGCAGTTTCGTCTTGGTCAGGCCTGTCCTGGGGACGGTGACGGACGGAGTCGAGGCCGCGGCGGGCGTCGAGCCGCCCCCCTGCGGTGTGTGGGCCGTCGGCGGCGGCGTGAGAGAAGTGACCACCCTGGCCGCTTCGGCGCCCGTGCCGCCCCGGTCGCCGGAGCGGAGCAGAAGGCCGGCGGTGATCGCGGCGATCACGGCGACCGCGGCGGCGACCTTGATCCGGTGGCGACCCGCTCGGCCGCCCGGCTCGACGGCCGATTCAATCTCCGTCTCCCGGCCTCCGCCGGCCTCGACCGGACGCGCGCCGGCGCGGGCATCGGGCCGCCGGCCCGGAGCGGACCGTGACCACACGGGGGTCTCGGATGGAGGGGGCGGCGGCCCTCCGGTGTCCGGCTCGGCCGCGCCGGTGACGGTCTCCGGCTGCAGGCCCCCGCCACCGGGGGCGACGGCGTCGGGGGTGTATTGCTCCAACAGGGCCTCGATGACCTGCTGGGCGCTCGGCCGCCGTGCCGGGTCTTTCCGAAGGCAGGAGGTGACCAGATCCCGCAACGTGCCGTCGATGCCGCGGATCTCTGGCTCGGCGTTGAGGATCCGGTTGATCACGGCGGGCAGGGATGCACTGCCGAACGGGGAGTTTCCGGACGCCGCGAACACGATCGTGCTTGCCCAGGCGAACATGTCTGTGGCAGGGCCGATGTCCTTGTTCAGGAACTGCTCCGGCGCCATGTACGCGGGAGTGCCGATGGGCACCGAGGTCAGCGACGAGGTGGCGTCCAGCGCGCGGGAGATGCCGAAATCGATGACCCGCACCCCGTCGGGCCCCATGAGCACGTTCGGCGGCTTGAGGTCGCGATGCACGATTCCGGCTTTGTGAACGGCTGCCAGGGCGGTGGCGACACCGATGGCGAGACGGTAGAGGGCGTTCCCCCTGACGGGACCTGAGGAGGCGACGCTCTGCTGGAGCGAGGGGCCGTCGATGTATTCGCTGACGATGTACGGCCGGTCGGACTCCATGCCGGTGTCGAGGATCTGTGCCGTGCAGAAGGCCGCCACACGTTTGGCCGCCGCGACCTCCCGCAGGAAGCGCTCGGTGGTGACGGTGTCACCGGTCAGATCGGCACGGATCCATTTGACGGCGACGGGTTCGCCGGTCGGCCCGGTGGCGTGGTAGACGATGCCCTGTCCGCCCGTACCGAGACGGCCGGTGAGCATGTACTGGCCGATGCGCTGGGGGTCGCCTGGTCGCAGAGGTGAGATGTCCGGCACGTACTCGATTTTGCTAAACCGACGCGGCGGCGAGGTTGTTTCCGGCGAGGACGCCGTTCGCCCGGCGCCTCCAATTACTTACCGGTAGCCATGAGCGGGGCTCCGGAATATTCTTCCGCCATGGGTGCCACGAATCGGACGCTCGACGCGGCCATGGTCGACCGGATCCTCACGCACGTCTCGTCCGAGGGCAAGACGAGGGAGATCGTCGCGCCGTTCACCGGCGAGGTCCTGGCCGAGGTCCCGATCTCGACCGCCGAGGATGTCCGCGCGGCGTACGCCAGGGCGAGGGAGGCGCAGGAGGCCTGGGCGGCGCTGCCGGTCCGGGAGCGGATCAGGCCCTTCCTGCGGCTCCACGACGCGATGCTCGACCGCCGCCAGGAGTTGCTCGACATCGTGCAGTGGGAGACCGGCAAGGCGCGGCGCCACGCGTACGAGGAAGTGGCGGACGTGGCGGGCTGCACGCTGTACTACGTGCGGCGGGCGCCCGGGCTGCTGGAACCGCAGCGCAGGCAGGGCATCTTCCCGATCGCCACCCGGGCCGCCGAGCTGCGCCACCCCAAGGGCGTGGTCGCGGTGATCAGCCCGTGGAACTACCCACTGGCCCTCGGCGTGACCGACGTGGTCCCCGCCCTGATCGCGGGCAACGCGGTCGTGCACAAGCCGGACACCCAGACCCCGCTGTCCACGCTGTGGACGATCGACCTGCTGGCCGAGCTGGGCATGCCGCGCGACATCTGGCAGGTCGTGCTCGGCGATCCGGAGGACGTCGGCGATCCGCTGATCGACGGCGCCGACTACGTCGCGTTCACCGGTTCGACGCGCGGCGGGCGGAAGATCGCCGAGGAGGCGGCCAAGCGGCTCATCGGCTGCTCGCTGGAGCTCGGCGGCAAGAACCCGATGATCGTGCTCGACGACGCCGACCTCGACGTGGCCGCCCAGGGCGCGATCCGGGCCTGCTTCACCAACGCGGGCCAGCTGTGCATCTCGATCGAGCGCCTCTACGTGCACGAGACGATCGACGACGCCTTCCGCGACAAGTTCGTCCGGGCCGTGGAGAACATGAGGATCGGCCCCGGTCTCGACTGGGACGTACAGATGGGCTCGCTCACCTCCCGCAGGCAGCTCGACGGGGTCGCGGCGCACGTCGAGGACGCCGTCGCCAAGGGCGCCACGGTGCTGACGGGCGGCAGGCCGCGCCCCGACCTCGGCCCGTTCTTCTACGAGCCGACCGTCCTCGACGGCGTCGGCGAGGACATGGCCGTCTGCAGGGACGAGACGTTCGGGCCGGTCGTGTCCCTCTACCGCTTCAGGAACGAGGACGAGGCGGTCGACGCGGCCAACGACACCGCGTACGGGCTGAACGCCTCGATCTGGACCAGGGACGTCGCGCGGGGCCGCCGCCTCGCGGCCCGGATCAAGGCCGGCACCGTCAACATCAACGAGGGGTACGGCTCGGCGTACGCCTCCTACGACGCGCCGATGGGCGGGATGAAGTCGTCCGGGCTCGGCCGCCGCCACGGGACCGAGGGCCTGCTGAAGTACACGGAGGTCCAGACAGTGGCCAGCCAGGCCACGTGGCTGGGCTTCGAGCCGATCCTCGGCATGACCTACGACAAGTACGCCGACACGCTCGCGGGACTGCTCAAGACGATGAAGCGGCTGCACCTCAAGTAAGGAAGGCGGGGCGTTGGACTACGACGTCGCGGTGATCGGGTCGGGGTTCGGCGGGAGCGTGACCGCGCTGCGGCTCACCGAGAAGGGCTATTCGGTCGGCGTCCTGGAGGCCGGCCGGCGGTTCGACGAGAAGACCCTGCCCAAGACCTCCTGGCGGGCCGGGGACTTCCTGTTCGCGCCCGCGCTCGGCCTGAAGGGCATCCAGCGCATCCACGTCCTGCGCGGCGCCAACGGCGTGATGGTGCTGGCCGGCGCGGGGGTGGGCGGCGGCTCGCTGGTCTACGCCAACACTCTCTACGAGCCGCTCGACCCGTTCTTCAATGACCCGCAGTGGCGCCACATCACCGACTGGAGGGCCGAGCTCGCGCCCTACTACGACCAGGCCAGGCGCATGCTGGGCGTGGTGGACAACCCCACGGTCACCCCTGCCGACGAGGTGATGAAGAAGGTCGCCGAGCGGATGGGCGTCGGCCACACCTTCCATCTCGCCCCTGTCGGGGTGTTCTTCGGCGAGCCCGGCGTCGAGGTGGACGACCCCTATTTCGGCGGCGCGGGGCCGCGCCGCCGAGGCTGCACCGAGTGCGGCGAGTGCATGACCGGCTGCCGCCACGGCGCCAAGAACATGCTGATCAAGAACTACCTCTACCTGGCCGAGAAGGCCGGGGCGAAGGTCCACCCGGAGACCACGGTGACCGGTGTGCGGCCGATCGAGGGCGGCTACGAGATCACCGTGAGGCGTACAGGACCGTTCGGCCCCACTCGCACGCTGACCGCCGGGCAGGTGGTCTTCGCCGCCGGGACGTACGGCACGCAGCACCTGCTCCACCGGCTCCGGGCGACCACGCTGCCCCGGATCTCGCCTCGGCTCGGCGCGCTGACCAGGACGAACTCCGAGGCCCTGCTCGGCTTCGAACGCCTCACCGCCAAGGGCGCCAAACTCAACCGCGGCGTGGCGATCACCTCCTCGATCCATCCCGACGCCGAGACGCACATCGAGCCGGTCCGGTACGGCGACGGCTCCAACGCCATGGGACTGCTGCGCACGCTGCTCGTGGACGGCGGCGGGCGGGCGCCGCGCTGGCTCAAGTTCCTCGGGGCGGCCCTGCGGCGGCCGCACCTGCTGCCCCGGCTGTTCAACCACCGCAGGTGGTCCGAGCGCACGGTCATCGCCCTCGTCATGCAGGCGAAGGACAACTCGATCACGCTCTCGCTGAAGGGCGGGAAGCTGCGGGCGGGTCCGGGCCACGGCGAGCCGAACCCCACCTGGATCCCCGCCGGGCACGAGGCCGTCCGCCTGGCGGCCGAGGAGATCGGCGGCCTTCCCGGCGGCTCCTGGCTCGACCTGTTCGACATCCCGGCGACCGCGCACTTCCTCGGCGGCTGCGCGATCGGCGATTCGCCCGAGACCGGCGTGATCGACCCCTACCACCGCGTCTACGGCTACGAGGGCCTGCACATCGTGGACGGCTCGGCCGTGTCGGCCAACCTCGGCGTGAACCCCTCCCTGACGATCACGGCCCAGGCCGAGCGCGCGATGGCGCTGTGGCCGAACAAGGGCGAGCCGGACCCGCGCCCCGCCCTCGGCTCCGCGTACGTGCGGCTCGGGCCGGTCGCGCCCGTGCGGCCGGTCGTCCCCGCGTCGGCGCCGGGCGCGCTGCGCCTGCCGATCGTGGGCATCACCCACGGCGCCGCCGCGCCGGACGCGGAAGGGCGCGCCGGTTAGGATCGCGAGACGGCGTCCCTGGTGAGGGGGACGGGCAGCGACGTGCCGGAGTCCGCCGTGAACAACTGCCGGTCGAGGTGATCGACCGCGTGGTCGATGGCGCCGAACACCACGCACTCGTCGCCGAGCGTGGAGGCGCGCAGTTCGGGCATGCGCAGGCAGACCGCCTCCAGGCGGCGGCCCAGCGGCGGGAGCAGCACGTCGGCCGAGCGGGAGAAGCCTCCGCCGAGCACGACGATCTCGGGATCGAGCACCAGGACGATCGCGGCGACCCCGACGGCGAGATCGTCGACGTAACGCTCGACGGCGGCCAGCGCCGCCGGGTCGCCGTCTCTGGCGGCGGCCAGCGTGTGGCTGGCGGCGTCCTCCACAGGGGTGCCCTCCGGGACCACCGGGCAGTTGTTGAGATGGTCGGGCGCGTCGAACCAGCGGGCCTGCGGAAGCATGACGATCTCTCCCGCCGCCGCCCCGAACCCACGGTGAAGCTTCCCATCGATGATCAGTCCGGTGCCCATGCGCCGCCCCACGTGCAGGAACACCACGTCGCGCGCGCCGCGGGCCACCCCTCGCCTGGCCTCGGCCAGGGCCGCGAGCCGGCTGTCGTTCTCGATGAGCACCTCGCACGGGAACATGGCGCCGAGCAGCCCGGCCAGGTCGAGACCGGTCCACGCCGGGATTCCCGCGGAGTAGGTGACGACGCCCTCCGGTGTGACGATGCCGGTGGTTCCGACGGCCACGGTCCACACCTCCGCCATGGTCAGGCCGGTGAGGGCGAGGCAGCCGCCGACCGCGCGTCCGATCGCCTCCATCCGTTCCCGTACCGGCGTTTGCGGGACGACGGCCTGCCTGGTCTCGGCCAGGACGGTCCCGTCGAGGTTGGACAGGGCGGCGCGGACGTTGTGCGCCCCGATGTCGATCCCGACCAGGTGACCGCGGTCGGCCCGGAAACGGTAGCGGCGGGCCGGCCGCCCCATTCCGCCCGGGGTGGGGGGAACCTCCTCCACCCAGCCGAGGCTGGTCAGCTCGCCGACGACCTCCTTCAAGGAGGGGCGTGACAGGCCGGTCCGCGCGGAGAGCGCCGACAGCGTGGCGGGCGCGCTTCCGCGCAGCGCCCTGATCGTGGAAAGCGCGTTGAGCTGCCGCAGCCGCGACAGGTCACCGCCGAGCGGCGGGTTCCCCATGAACCGTCCCTAACGTAGGAAACCTCCAGAAGTACCGATTATGACAGACGGTGGGAGATCTTGCCGCCCGTCATGTCCTCGTAGTTCGCTGCAAGCGGCTATTGACCGGCCATCACCCCACTGTTACTAATGAAGGACTCCATCACAAGTGAACGAGAGGAATGAAGTCTGATGTCGTTCACTGACATCGGCGAGATCGTGTGCGACCCCGGGAAGGCCCTGGTCTTCGAGCATGGGTGGCAGTCCTGGAGTCCCACCGGCACCTATCGTTTCGGGCAGGCTCCTCCCCGGGCCGCGGACGCCAACATCCAGGTCCTCTGCTACCGCCCGGAGACGCCCGTCCCCGCTGACACCTACCAGGGGGAGGGCCTCCTGGCGGTGGACCCCGGCGAGGGCGCACCGATCTTCCTCTGGTCGGCGCCCGACCCGCTGCGGGTCCCGTCCATCCGCCTGCGCGCCGAGGGCGGCCGCCTCGTCGTCTCCGCCGACGGGCCGGTACGGCACGAGCGGATCGAGGGCGGACTCGACGCCGCGCTCCGCGGCTGGGCCACGGCGATGGCCGCGGGGATCGCCCCGGACCGGTTCCCCGCGGTGCCGCCGATGTGGTGCTCCTGGTACGGCTACTGGGACAAGGTCACCGACGACGACGTCCTGGAGAACCTCCGCCTCGCATCCCGCCACGGAATCGAGGCCGACATGTTCCTGCTGGACGACGGCTACGAGGCCGAGATCGGCGACTGGTTGGAGCTGCGTCCCGGGTTCGGCTCGCTCGACCGGGTCGTGGGCGAGGTCACGCAGGCGGGCAGACGGGCCGGCATCTGGGTGGCGCCCTTCCTGGCCGGGCGCCGCAGCCGCGTCTTCCGGGAGCACCCCGACTGGCTGGTCGGCGGCGCCCACGCCGGGACGATGTGGGACCAGGACCTCGCCGTCCTCGACGTCACGCACCCGGAGGCCGCCGCCCACCTGGTCGACGTCTTCCGCACCCTGCGGGCCAAGGGCGTGACGCATTTCAAGCTCGACTACCTCTACGCCGGCGCCCTGCCCGGCCGGCGGAACGAGGAGATCGATCCGATCGCCGCCTACCGCCGCGGGCTTGAACTGATCCGCGAGGGCGCGGGGGACGACGCCGTCCTGCACGGCTGCGGGGCACCCATGCTGCCCAGCATCGGCCTGGTCGACATCATGCGGGTCAGCCCGGACGTGGCGCTCAGGATGTTGCCGAGGTCGGGCGACATCAGCCAGCCCTCGCAGCTCGGCGCCCGGCTCACCGGCGCGGCCCGCGAGTTCCTCCACGCCCGGTGGTGGGTGAACGACCCCGACTGCCTCATCGCCCGGCCGGAGATGGAGGCGCGCGAGGAGTGGGCGGAGCATGTCCACCGCACGGGCGGCCTGCGCGGGTCGAGCGACCCGATCGCCGCTCTCGACGAGTGGGGCCTGGACACGACCCGGCGGTTGATGGTTCCCACCCGCCCGAACCCGTCGTGACAGCGGACCCGGCCGGTCGCGCCGGCCGCACCGGGCGATCCGGCGCCTGGTACGGCTACCTGTTCGTCACCCCCAGCCTCTTCGGCGTGGCGGCGTTCTTGCTGCTGCCGGTCCTGATCGTGCTCGGGCTGAGCTTCTTCGACTGGAAGCTGCTGTCCGACCCGATGTTCGCCGGGCTGGAGAACTACCGGCGCCTCGCCGAAGACGGCGCCGCCTGGCACTCGGTCTGGGTCACGGTCCTCTACGTCCTGCTGTGCGTCCCGCTGCAGACGGTCCTCGCCATGATCCTCGCCCTCCTGCTGAACCAGCGGGTCAGGGGCATGCGTTACTACCGCGCGCTGTTCGTGGTGCCGTGGATGGCGACGCCGATCGTCATGGGCCTCACCTGGAACTGGATCTTCGATCCGCGCGGCGGCGCGCTCAACGGCGCGCTCTCCCTGATCGGTGTCACCGGTCCCGACTGGCTGTCCGATCCCGCCTGGGCGCTGCCGGCGGTCGCGCTGGTGAACGTCTGGCAGCACACCGGGTACAACATGCTGTTCTTCCTGGCCGGCCTGCAGGGCATCCCGAGCGAACTCCACGACGCCGCGGCCACGGACGGGGCGACGCCCGTGCAGCGGTTCTTCCGGGTGACGCTGCCGCTGCTCAATCCCACCATGTTCTTCGTCACGGTGACGAACCTGATCGGCGCCTTCCAGATCTTCGACACCATCTTCGTGATGACCGACGGCGGTCCCAGCGGCAGCACCGACGTGATCAACTTCCGGATCTACAACACGGCCTTCAAGGACTTCGACTTCGGCTACGCCTCCACGCTTTCCATGCTGCTCTTCGTGATCATCCTCGTGGTGACGCTGGCCCAGGTGCGGTTCTTCGGCAAGCGCACGACCTACGACCTCAGCTGAGAGCCACGATGACCAAGCGGACCCTGCTGTACGCCGCCCTCGCCGTCGGCGCCTTCCTCTCCGTCTTCCCCTACCTGCTGGTCGTCCTGACCGCGTTCAAGACGCGGACCCAGCTCAACTCCACGGCGCCGTGGCTGCCCGCGATGCCGCCCACCACGGCCAACCTGGCCGAGCTGCTCGGCGGCGACTTCCCCCACTACATCGCCAACACGCTGCTGATGACCGCCGCGCTCACCGCGGGCCAGCTCGTGTTCACCACATTCGCCGCCTACGCCTTCGCCCGGCTGCGCTTCCGGGGGCGAGAGGTCCTCTTCTGGCTCTACGTGGCGACCATGATGGTGCCCGGCGCGGTCACCGTCATCCCGCTCTTCCTCATTATGCGGCAGCTGGGCCTGGTCAACACCTGGTGGGGCCTGCTGCTGCCGTACCTCCTCGGAACGCCGTACGGGATCTTCCTGATGCGGCAGTTCTTCCGCGGGCTGCCGGCGAGCCTGGAGGAGGCGGCGCGCATCGACGGCGCCGGGCCGCTGACGATCCTGCTGCGCATCCTGCTGCCGCTGTCCCGCCCCGCGCTCGGCACCCTCGCGATCATCACGGTGATCTCGTCCTGGAACAACTTCCTGTGGCCGCTGATCATCACCAGCGGTGACGACACCAAGGTCATCACGGTGGCCATCGCCGGGCTGAAGGGCGGCATCGGCGTCGACTACAACCTCATGATGGCCGGCGGTCTGATCGCCCTGGTCCCGATGGTGGCGATCTTCGTGTTCTTCCAGAGGTACATCATCCGGTCGGTGGTTCTCACCGGCCTCAAATGAGAAAGGTCAGCGAATATGCAAGCCCCCCGAGTTCGCTGGGCCAAGCCGCTCGCCGGCGTCGCACTGCTCGCCGCGGCCGCCACCGTCACCGCCTGCGGCGGTTCCGGTTCCGGTTCCGGTTCTCCGGGTGACCCGGTCACCCTCACCTACCGGCTCTGGGACGAACAGCAGAAGGCCGGTTACGAGAAGGTGATGGCCGCCTTCGAGAAGGCCAATCCGGACATCGATGTGACCATCGAGGTCCTGCCGTACGACCAGTACTGGACCAAGCTGACCGCCGACGCCGTGGCCGGCACGGCGCCGGACGTCTTCTGGATGCAGACCAGTCAGTTCCCCGAGTTCGTCACCAAGGGAGTGCTCGCGGACCTGACCCCGCTCAAGCTGGACACGTCCAAGTACCACAGCAAGGTGGTCGAGGCCTACACCTACAACGGCAAGCTGTACGGCGTGCCCAAGGACTGGGGCATCGTCGGCCTGCTGTACAACGTGGACCTCTTCAAGAAGGCCGGCGTCGAGATGCCGGAGACGCTGACCTGGGCGCCGGACGGCTCGGGCACGCTGCTGGAGACCGCGCGCAAGCTCACCGCCGACGAGGAGGGCCGCCACCCCGGCGATCCCGGATTCGACAAGGACAAGGTCAAGACGTACGGCTTCGCGTCCTGGAACCACTACCAGACCCAGTGGATGAACTGGGTGAACTCCAACGGCGGCAGACTGCTGGACAAGCCGTTCGGCCGATACACCTTCAACGACGAGGCGTCGGTGCAGGCGCTGCAGTTCGGCGTCGACCTGGTCAACAAGTACGACGTCTCGCCGCCCGCGACCCGGACCAACCCGCCCACCGGCAAGGTCACCGACATGTTCACCCGGGGCGAGGTGGCGATGTTCCCGGCCAACAACGCGCTGCTGCCGTTCGTGGTGCCGGAGGCGAAGTTCAAGGTCGGCGTGGCGCCGATGCCGCAGGGGCCCGCCGGGCGGTCGGTGAACATCAACGGGCTGTCCGAGACCGTCTACGCCAAGAGCAAGCACGAGAAGGAGGCCATGAAGCTGGCGACCTTCCTGGCCTCCGAGCAGGCCCAGAAGGTCATGGCGGACGGCGGATACGTGTTCCCGGCGCTGAACGGCCTGGCCCAGGGCTACCTCGACTACTGGCAGAAGACCGAGGGCATCGACGTCTCGCCGTTCCTCGAGGAGTCGAAGGGCGACACCTTCAGCCTGCCCGTCACGACCGGGTTCACCGGCTTCGAGCCCAAGCTCAACCAGATCTTCAACGAGATGTACCTCGGCAAGATCACTCCGAAGCAGGCGGCAGACCAGGCCGTCGCCGAAGGCAACGCGAGCATCAGGTAGGAGCACGATGATCAACCGGCGTAGCTTCCTCGCCGGGGGTGCCGGCGTGGCCGCCGCCGCGGCGCTGGGCGTCCCGCCCGTGCGCGCGGCCGCCCGCCAGTCCCCCCTGTCCGACGTCTTCCAGCTGGGTGTCGCCTCCGGCGAGCCCGACCCCGGCGGTTTCGTGCTGTGGACCCGCCTCGCGGTCGACCCCGTAGCCCCGGACGGTCTCGGCGGTATGCCGAACCGGCCCGTCCCGGTCCAGTGGCAGGTCGCCGAGGACGACCGCTTCACCAAGGTCGTACGGCACGGCACCGAGATCGCCCGGCCCGAGGCGGCGCACAGTGTCCATGTGGAGGTCGACGGCCTCGACGCGGGCGCCGAGTACTTCTACCGCTTCCGGGCGGGCACGGAGACATCGCCGGCCGGCCGTACCCTGACCGCGCCCGCCCCCGGAACCCGCGGCCGCGCCTTCAATCTGTCCTTCACCTCGTGCGCGGACTACCAGGTCGGCTGGTTCACCCCGTACCGCCGGATGGCCGAGGACGAGCCGGACCTCGTCGCCTTCCTCGGCGACTACATCTACGAGTACGGCGATTACAAGTACCCGGTGCGCGACCAGGCGGGCGGGGAGTGCTTCGACCTGGCGGGCTACCGGCTGCGGCATGCCCAGCACAAGGCCGACCCCGACCTGCAACTGGCGCACGCCGTCGCCCCCTGGACGGTGGTCTTCGACGACCACGACATCGAGAACGCCTGGGCGGGCGACGTCCCCGAGCAGCCGGACCCGCCGTTCCTCCAGCGCCGCGCCGCCGCCTTCCAGGCGTACTACGAGAACATGCCGCTGCGCCGGGCACAGCGGCCCCAGGGCGCCGCGCTGCACCTGTACCGCACGCTGCGCTGGGGCCGGATGGC
Organism: Microbispora sitophila; assembly: GCF_014892245.1. Taxonomy (NCBI): domain Bacteria; kingdom Bacillati; phylum Actinomycetota; class Actinomycetes; order Streptosporangiales; family Streptosporangiaceae; genus Microbispora; species Microbispora sitophila. Next base: position 91,248 of record NZ_JADBGC010000020.1, read on the forward strand.
CAACCTGCACCTGCTCGACACCCGCCAATACCGGGACCTCTACCCCTGCACCGGCAAGTCGGGCACCGTGGGACCCGACTGCGCCGAGCGGTTCGCGCCCAACCGCACCATCCTCGGCGAGGAACAGGAGGCCTGGCTGACCGACCGGCTGCGCACGTCCGAGGCCACCTGGGATCTGATCGGCCAGCAGGTCTTCCTCATGGAGATGGACTGGACGACCGGCGAGGGCAAGGGCTACAGCAACGAGGGCTGGGACGGGTACGTCGCGTCCCGGAATCGGCTGGCCGCCGCGATCGCCGACAACCGGCGCAACGGCGTCGTGCTCACCGGCGACGTGCACTCCCACTGGGCCGGCGAGGTCAAGCGCGACTACCAGGACCCCGAGTCGCCGTCTGTCGCGGTCGAGCTCGTCACGACGTCGGTCACCTCCGCCGGTGACGGCATGGACGAATACCCCGACACCAAGCAGCTGCTGGCCGAGAACCCGCACGTCAAGTTCTTCAACGGACGCCGTGGCTACGTCCGGGCGCGGCTGACGCAGGACGAGATGAAGGTCGACTTCCGCTCGCTCAGCCGGGTCACCGAGCCCTACGCCCCCGCCTACACCTCCGGCTCGTTCGCCATCGAGCCCGGAGACCCGCGCCTCCACTCAGCCTGACGGGACCACCCATGCGCATACGCTCGGCCGCCCTCACGGCGGTCCTCCTCGGCATGCTCGCCATACCCGCCGCGGGCGCCGCGGCCCGCGCCACGTCGCCCCCCGCGATCGACGCCCCGCCCATGGGCTGGAGCAGCCGCAGCCAGGGCTGCTCGGTCTCGGAGACCTCGGTGTGGCAGGCCGCCGACGGCCTCGCCGCGCTGGCCCCGGCCGGCTACCGCTACGTGATCATCGATGGCTGCTGGCTGGCGCCGCAGCGCGACGGTGGGGCCCTCGTCGCCGACCGCACTCGTTTCCCCTCCGGCATCACGGCACTGGCCGACCACGTCCACGACAAGGGGCTCAAGCTGGGCCTCGCCCTGTCGGCCGGCACCAAGGCCTGCGCCGGCGGCGGCCCCGGCTCCTACGGCAACGAGGCGGCCGACGGCGCGCTGATCCGGTCCTGGGGCGTCGACTATCTCAAGTACGACTGGTGCTCCATCCCCACGGCCGACTTCCCCGGCAAGAACTCCCAGGCCATCGCCCAGACGCTCTACCCCCGCATGCGGCAGGCCCTCGGCGACACGATCGCGTTCGCCATGAACAACGAGGACGGCAACAGCGTCCCCTGGCTCTGGGGGGCCCAGGTCGCCACCACGTGGCGGACCAACGTCTACAACCGGCCCATCACCGACAACTACGCCGCGATGGTCGGCATCTGGGAGACCGACATGCTGCGCGCCGACTACCCCGGTCCGCGCAGTTGGGCCGACCCCGACCTGATCCTGGCCGGTGGGGGCGGGATGACCGAGGCCGAATACCGCACCCAGTTCAGCCTGTGGGCGATGGGCGCCGCGCCGCTGGTCCTCATGGCCGACCCGGTCAAGGCGCCCGCCGCGATCGTCGCCAACTCCAAGGTGATCGCGGTCGACCAGGACCCGCTGGGGGTGCAGGCCCACTTCGCCGCCACGGACGGCTGGTACCACGTGCTGGTCAAGCCGCTGGAGAACGGCGACCGCGCCGTCGCGCTGTTCAACGAGAGCGACCGGCAGACGACGATCTCCACGACGGCCTCCCGGCTGAAGCTGCCCCACGCGTCGGCGTATCGAGTCGAGGATCTGTGGACGGGCGAGGTCACCCTCACCGAGGGCCGGCTGGCCGCGGCCGTGCCCGCGCACGGGGTGGTGATGTACCGGATCGGCGCCGGGCGCGAACAGGCGCCGCCCGCTGTGACGTTCGAGGTGGACCCCGCGACGTTCCTCGGCGACGACCGGCCCTCGGCCCTGGAGCCCGGGCGGGAGAACGAGCTGGTCACCCGGGTGACCGACACCGGGGGCACCGACCGGCTCGACGACGTCGAGGTGACGCTCGACGTGCCCGAGGGATGGCAGACCAGGGCGCTCACTCCCGCCCGGTCGTCCGGCCGTCTCGGCGCGGGTGAGACCTTCACGGTGCGCTGGGCGGTGACCCCGCCCGCCGGCGCCTCGCGCACCGCGTTCGAGATCGGTGGCAGGGCCGCCTTCGGCTGGCGCGAGCGTACGGCACAGGTGAGCGGACGCGCGGTGGTCCAGGTGGCGGAGGCGCCCGCGCGCGGCACCACCGCGCTCAGCGACCTCGGCTGGACCCGGGCGACCAGCCATCTCGGCCCGGTCGAGCGGGACACCAGCAACGGCGACGCGGCGGCGGGCGACGGCCGCCCGATCACGATCGAGGGCGTCCGTTACGCCAAGGGCCTCGGCGCGCACGCGCCGGCGGACATCGAGTTCTACGTGGCACGGCGCTGTTCCGAGGTGCGGTTCCTCGGCGGTGTCGACGACGAGGTCGGGGCGAACGGCTCGGTTCAGTTCGAGATCTGGGCCGACGGCGAGCGGGTGGCCCGCTCCGGCGTGATCACCGGCTCCCAGCCGGCCGTCAGGGTCAGCGCCGGGGTACGGGACGCCCGCTATGTCCGCCTGGTCGTCACCAACGCCGGTGACAACGCCTACTTCGACCACGCCGACCTCGCGGACGCCACGATCACCTGCGACTAGCCGAGGATCACCACCCTTACCAGGAGGAATCCCCATGATCATCCCGAGGCCTGTCCGGGTTGAGACCCGACAGGGCCGCTTCGTCCTCGACCGGAACACCGCCCTCGCCGCCGATCCCGAGCTCGGCGAGGTGGCCGCCTGGCTACGGGGGGAGCTGAGCCCGGTCACCGGCGGCGCTCTGCTGCCAGGCCGGACCGGCCCGGGAACGATCACCCTTGCCCTGCGCGGCGGAATGCATCCCGAGGGCTACCTGCTCACCGTCGGCGCCGACGAAGTGCGCGTCGAAGCGGGCGGAGCGGCCGGGGCCTTCTACGCCGCACAGACCCTGCGGCAGCTCCTCCCCGCCGCGGCGTTCCGGCGGGCGGCGACCGGCGTCCCCTTGTCGCTGCCCGCCGTACGGGTAGAGGACCGGCCGCGCTTCGCCTGGCGCGGCTGCCTGCTCGACGTCGCACGACACTTCATGACCAAGGCCGACGTGCTGCGTTTCATCGACCTTCTTGCGATGCACAAGCTGAACGTCCTGCACCTCCACCTCACCGACGATCAGGGATGGCGGATCGAGATCAAGCGCCACCCGCGCCTCACCGAGGTCGGAGCCTGGCGCCGGGAGAGCCAGACCGGCTGGAACGGCGCCATGGACGGCCGCCCGCACGGCGGCTACTACACCCACGACGACATTCGCGAGATCGTCGCATACGCGGCGCGGCGGTACATCACCGTCGTCCCCGAGATCGACCTGCCCGGCCACACCCAGGCCGCCATCGCCGCCTATCCCGAGCTCGGCAACGCCGGCACACCGCTGGAGGTCCGCACCACCTGGGGGATCGGCGACAACGTGCTCAACGTGGAGGACGCCACGATCGCGTTCTTCAAGGACGTCTTCGACGAGGTGCTCGAACTGTTCCCCGGTCCCTACGTCTGCGTGGGCGGGGACGAGTGCCGCAAGGACCAGTGGAAGACCAGCCCCGCCGCACAGGCCAGGATCGCCGAGCTGGGCCTGCGCGATGAGGACGAACTGCAGAGCTGGTTCATCGAACAGTTCGACGACTACCTCACGGCGCGCGGACGCCGTCTGGTCGGCTGGGACGAGATCCTCGAGGGCGGCCACGTCTCCGGCGCGATCGTCGCCTCCTGGCGGGGCGACCTCGCCGCCGTGATCGCCGCGAGGGCCGGGCACGAGGTTGTCACCTGCCCGAACACCTCGGTCTACTTCGACTATCGGCAGGACGAGGGGCCGCGCGAGCCCGTCCCGTTCGGCACCGTCCTCACGCTGGCGGACGTGTACGCCTTCGAGCCCGTCCCCGCCGGCCTGCGCGGTGATCCGGCGGAGGCACATGTCATCGGCTCGCAGTGCGCCGTGTGGACCGAGCTGATCGACTCGAACCGCCAGGTGGACTACATGACGTTCCCTCGGCTGTGTGCCTTCGCGGAGACCGTCTGGAGCCCGCCCGAGCGGGACTTCACGGAGTTCCACGACAGGTTGCAGGCCCACCTGCCCCGTCTCGACGCCATCGGGGTGGAGTACCGCCGTGAGGACGGTCCGCGGCCGTGGCAGACCCGGCCCGGCGTACCCGGGCGGCCCGAGGATCCCGACGAATGGCGGGCCACGGTGGCCGGCTGGACCAGAAACCTGAGGGGGCGGGTGTGAGCAGGGCGATCCCCGGCCCGTCCTGGCCCGGCTGCGTCAACGCACGCGACCTGGGCGGGCTTCCGGCCGCCGGGGGCGGCCGGATCCGCCCGGGCGCCCTGCTGCGCTCGGAGCTTCCCCCGGCCTCGGCGGCCGAGGCGATCTCGGCGCTCCGGCCGGGTCTGATCGTCGATCTCCGGCTCCCCGCGGAGTGCGAGACGCTGCCCAGCCCGCTTTCCGCCCATCCCGCCTACCGCAACATCTCGGTTCTCGGGCCCGGCGACTCGGTGCTGGAGCGCATGGCTGACACGCTGGCGGGCATCTATCGCGCCATGCTCGACCGGGGGACGGCCCGGATCTCCGCCGTCCTGGCCGCCATCGCCGCCGCGCCTCCCGGCCCCGTGCTGCTGCACTGTCACTCGGGAAAGGACCGCACCGGCGTGGTGGCCGCCATCGCGCTCGCGCTGGCCGGTGTTCCTGCCCGCCACATCGCCGCCGACTACGCCGAGACGGCCCGCTGCCTGAGCCTCGACGACCACCTCGCCGCTCTTCCCGACGAGGCGGCGCGGCTGCGGTCACGCCGCCTGTTCGCCGAGGTCACCCCCGCCACCATGCTGCGTACCCTCGCTTACCTTGACGCCCGGTACGGCGGGCCGGAGTCGTACCTCACGCGGGCGGGGTTCACGGGCGTCGCCGCGCTGCGCGCCCGGCTGACCTCGGCGTGATCGTGGGCATCACGTCAGGGGGGACGGCAGCGGACGGCGGTGCACCACGTCCAGACGGGACACCGCGCGGGTGAGCGCCACGTAGAGCCGGTGGCGCCCGCGCTCCTCGGCCTCGACGATCTCGGCGGGCTCGGCCAGCACGACGTGGTCGTACTCCAGGCCCTTGCAGAGGGTGGCGGGCACCACGGAGATCCGTACGGACGGGTCGGGCGTGAGACCGTCGGCGACGGCCAGCCCGGCGTCCGCGAGCGCGGCGCGCAGGCGGCCGGCCGACGCGTCGGCGGCGACGACGCCGATCGAGCCCTCGTGGTCCAGCGCCTCGCGCACCGCCGTCACGACCACCGGGTCGTCCCCGCGCAGCATGCGCAGCCGGCCGTCGCGCCGGAAGGAGCGGGAGGGCGGCACGTTCACCGCGAGCTCGGCCAGCAGGCGGTTGGCGAGCTCGACGACGGCGGCGGGCGTGCGGAAGCCGGTGGTGAGCGCCATGACTTCGGCGTCCGGCTTGCCCAGGTGCGCCATCTGCTCGCCCCAGTCGCGGGCGGCCCACGGGGTCGTGCCCTGCGCCAGGTCGCCGAGCACGGTGAGCGAGCCGTGCTCGCTGCGCCGGGCGACGGCCCTGCACTGCATCGGCGACAGGTCCTGCGCCTCGTCGAGGATCACGTGGCCGTATCCCTGCGGACGCTCGATCAGGCCGGCGAGCTCGTCGAGCAGGATCAGGTCAGCGGCCGTCCAGGCGGCGCTCCGGTAGGTGCGCGGCGGTCTCGCCCAGGTGATCGCCGCCCGCTCGGCCGCCGTGAGCACGCCCTCGGCGGCCTCCGAAGGGTCGCGGAGCACCTCGAACAGCACCTGCTCGGGGCGTACGGCCGGCCAGAAGGCGTCCACGGCGGCGGCGACGGCCCGGGTGGTCCGGCGTGTCCACGCCGTGTCGATCGTCCGGCCGCGGGCCTCCGCCCGGCTCCGCACGAGCGACGCCACGCGGGCGATGACGCGCTCACGACCCACGCCGTACGGCATCGCCTCGCGGCGGGTCTCCTCGACCACGCGGCGCAGTTCGTCCTCGGAGACGCGCCAGCGGGAGGAGCCGTCGGCCACGGCGAGCGGCTCGGCGGGCTCGCGGACGTGCCGGTGGAGCGCCCTGCGCAGCACCTCGGCCATGCGCACGTCGTGCTTGACCACGGCGGCGTCCGTGCCGTCGGTGCCCTTGACCGGAACCCGGGTGAGGAGCGCGTCCAGCGTGGTCTGCTCGACGTCGACCTCGCCCAGGGCCGGCAGCACCGCGGAGATGTAGCCGAGGAAGGCCAGGTTCGGGCCGAGCACGAGCACACCGCCGCGCGACAGCCGCTTGCGGTGGGCGTAGAGCAGGTAGGCGGCGCGGTGCAGGCCGACGGCGGTCTTGCCGGTGCCCGGCCCGCCCTGCACGCACAGGGAGTCCTCCAGGTCGGCGCGGACCAGGTCGTCCTGGTCCGGCTGGATGGTGGCGACGATGTCGCGCATCGGCCCGACCCGGGGGCGTTCGATCTCGGCCGTCAGGATCCGGCCTGCGCCGCCCAGATCCACGCCGAGGTCGAGGCGCTCGTCCTCGAAGCCGGTCAGTTCCCCGCCGGCCCAGCCGAAGCGCCGCCGTACGGCCACGCCCTGCGGGTCACGGGCCGACGCCTGGTAGAAGGTCCGGGAGACGGGCGCCCGCCAGTCGATCACCAGGGGCTGCGCGCCGCCGTCGGCGGAGATGTGGCGGCGGCCGATGTGGTAGCGCCGCCCGGCGTGCTCGCTCATGTCCGGGGCGAATTCGACGCGTCCGAAGAACGGCGGCCCTCCGTCGTCCTCGCCGAGCTCCTTCGCCAGGCTCTTCAGGTGGCGGCCCAGTCGCTCGGCGCTGTAGCGGTCGCTCGCCACGGTCTCCCCGATGACCACGTTGTGCCGGGCGCCGTCCAGCATCCGGCGCAGGCCCTCCCTGCAGCGTTCGACGTACGCCTGCTCCTCCTCCAGCGGGGTCATCCGCCGACTCCTTCCCCCGGTTCCGTAGGGGCATGGAACAGCAACTCGGTTAAAAATGCAACCGGGTTAACTTATCGCGGCGATGCTGCTAGCCTGTGCGCATGGTCGAGGGGCTGCGGACGCGGAAGAAGGAGCGGACCCGCCGGGCCATCTCCGAGGTCGCGATCGCGATGTTCCTGGAACACGGTTTCGACCAGGTGGGCGTGGCCGAGATCGCGGCCGCGGCGGAGGTCTCCAAGCCCACGCTGTTCCGGTATTTCCCCTCCAAAGAGGATCTGGTCCTGCATCGGATCGCCGACCACAGGGGAGAGGCGGCGGCCGTGGTGCGCGCCCGTCCGGCCGGGCGGACCCCGCTGGACGCGCTGTACGACGCCTTCATGGCCGGACTGGACGCCCGCGAGCCGACCACCGGCCTGTGTGACCACCCGGCGGTGATGGCCTACCACCGCCTCGTCTTCGACACCCCCAGCCTGGCGTCCCGCGTGGCCGAGTACGCCGCGGCGGACACGGAGGCGCTGGCGGAGGCGATGAGCGAGGCGGCGGGCCCCGCGCCCCGCGCCCCTGGAAGCACGTCCCGTCCCGTGCCGCGCCTGACGTCGCGCCTGGTGGCCGCGCAGTACGTCGCCGTGCGGCAGATCCTGGCCAGGGACAACTATGCGGCGCTGGCGTCCGGCCGGACGGCCGGCGAGGTGTACGGCGAGGCCGTCGCCGCCGCAGGCATCGCCTTCGAACTGCTACGGCAGGGCGCGCGGGCGCACGGCCTCTGACCCATCGTCAAGATCGCTGAGGCGGTTTACGCTCGACGGGTGCAGACCGAGGGGCCCAGCGGGACCGCGCTCCACACGGCGGCGGCGCGTGCCGCCCACCTGATCGTCGACGGAGAGCCGGTCGTCTTCCGCGACCCGTTCGCGTACGCCCTGCTGGGCGAGTGCGCCGAGGCCTACGTGCGCCCGCACCGCGAGATGGCGGACCACCCCGTTCTCGCCGGGCTGCGCGCGGCCGTCGTCACCCGAGGCCGCTACACCGAGGACCGCCTGGCCGGCGCCGTACGGCGGGGCGTCCGCCAGTACGTGATCCTCGGTGCGGGGCTCGACACCTATGCCTGCCGGTCGGCCTCCGGGCCCGTGGAGGTCTTCGAGGTGGACCATCCGGGCACCCAGCGCTGGAAACGGGAGGCGCTGGCACGCGCGGGCCTCCCGGCGCCGCCCCGCCTCACGTACGTGCCCGCGGACATGGAGGCGGAGGAGTGCCCCGTCGGGCGGTTGGTCGCGCACGGGTTCGACCTCGCCCGGCCCGCGTTCGTGAGCTGGCTCGGCGTGACCGTCTACCTCACCCGCGAGGCCGTCGCGCGTACGCTGGCCGGGCTCGGCCGCCTGGCCCCCGGCAGCGAGATCGTCGTGGACCACCTGCTGCCCGAGGCCCTGCGCGGCCCGCGTGCCACGGCGTACGCCGAGACCCTGGTGCCGCTGGTGGCGGAGGGCGGCGAGCCCTGGCTGACGTTCCTGAGCCCGCGAGAGGCGGCGGACCTGCTGGAGGAGCACGGCTTCGAGGTGGTCGAGCAGGTGCCGGAGTGCGACGCTGCGGGCCCCGCCCTCCGGGAGCGTGCGGACGCCCTGGCCGGCAGCGGGATCTCGGTGATCACCCACGCCCGCCGGAGGGCCTGACGGGGTCAGTCCCCGCCGGGTGAGCGCGGGGCCTCGCGGCAGGTGTTGTCCCGGACCACGGCGAGTAGCGAGCAGAGCGTCTCCACCTGTTCCGGCGTCAGGCCGCGCGCCAGTCTCCGGTGGACCTCCTCCTCGATGCCGCGCAGCCGCGGGCGCAGGGCGTCGCCCTTCGGGGTCGTGCTCACGATGCTGAGGCGCCGGTTGGTGGGGCAGGGCGAACGGCTCACCAGGCCGCTGCGCTCCAGGCGCTGGAGGCTCTTGGTCATCGTGGACATGTCGATGCCCAGCTTCGCCGCGAGCTTGTTCTGATACTGCGGGCCGTGCGTCCACAGCACGTTGAGCACGCGGTCCTGTCCCGGATAGAGATCGATCTCTGCAAGCAGGGCGCCCAGCAGGCTCCGGTGCCCCAGCGAGGCCCTGGCCATCAGGCAGCCCAGCGAGTCCTCGACGTCCGCGGGCAGCGTGGGACATGCCGGGGCGTCCGCGGGGCACGTCGGGGCGTCCCGGGTCGGCGACTCCACCCTCTCCACCATGGGGACCTCCTTACCCGGTCATCGTACCCGCTGTATATTGGTCGGCCAAGTTTCGAGCGCCGGCGGCTCCGGCACGTCCGGGCGGGCAGCGTCACCGCGCCGATAGACTGGCGTTACCGCCTCGCTGCCTTCATGGGGGTCCTTTCCAGTGTCTGAGTTCGACACGGTCCTCGTCGTGGACTTCGGCGCGCAGTACGCGCAGCTGATCGCGCGACGGGTGCGTGAGTGCCACGTCTACTCCGAGATCGTCCCGTCATCGATGCCGGTGTCGGAGATGCTGGCCAGGAAGCCCAAGGCGATCATCCTGTCCGGCGGCCCCTCGTCGGTGTACGCCGAGGGCGCGCCGCCGGTTCCCGAGGGCCTGTTCGAGACCGGGGTGCCGACCTTCGGCATCTGCTACGGCTTCCAGGCCATGGCCCGGGCGCTCGGGGGCGAGGTCGCCAGGACCGACTCCGCCGAGTTCGGCGGGACCGCGCTCAAGGTCCTCCAGGAGGGCCTGCTGTTCGCCGGCCTGCCCGTCGCGCAGACCGTCTGGATGTCCCACGGCGACTCCGTGGTCGGCGCCCCCGCCGGGTTCGCCGTCACCGCGGCCACCGACGCCACCCCGGTCGCCGCGATGGAGGACCCCTCGCGCGGCCTGTACGGCGTGCAGTTCCACCCCGAGGTGCTCCACTCCGAGCACGGGCAGCAGGTGCTCAAGCACTTCTTGGAGGCGGCCGGCTGCCGCCCCTCCTGGACCATGGTCAACATCGTCGAGGACGCCGTGGAGGCCGTGCGCGCCCAGGTGGGCGACGGCCGGGCGATCTGCGCGCTGTCGGGCGGCGTCGACTCCGCGGTCGCCGCCGCGATCGTGCAGCGGGCCATCGGCGACCGGCTGACCTGCGTCTTCGTCGACCACGGGCTGCTGCGCAAGGGCGAGGCCGAGCAGGTCGAGCGCGACTTCGTCGAGGTGACCGGCGTCAAGCTGCGCGTCGTGGACGCCTCGGAGCGCTTCCTCAAGGCGCTGTCGGGCGTCACCGACCCCGAGGAGAAGCGCAAGATCATCGGCCGCGAGTTCATCCGGGTCTTCGAGGACGAGCAGCGTGCGATCCTCGCCGACGGGCCGGTGGACTTCCTCGTGCAGGGCACGCTCTACCCCGACGTGGTCGAGTCCGGCGGCGGCACCGGCACCGCGAACATCAAGTCGCACCACAACGTGGGCGGGTTGCCCGAGGACCTCAAGTTCGAACTGGTCGAGCCGCTGCGCACGCTGTTCAAGGACGAGGTGCGGCGGGCCGGCGAGGAGCTGGGCCTGCCCGCGGCGATGGTCTGGCGCCAGCCGTTCCCCGGCCCCGGCCTCGGCATCCGGATCATCGGCGAGGTCACCCGCGAGCGCCTCGACCTGCTGCGCGAGGCCGACGCCATCGCCCGGGAGGAGCTCACCCGCGCCGGTCTCGACCGCGACATCTGGCAGTGCCCGGTCGTGCTGCTCGCCGACGTCCGCTCGGTCGGCGTGCAGGGCGACGGCCGCACCTACGGCCACCCCGTCGTCCTGCGGCCGGTGACCTCGGAGGACGCCATGACCGCCGACTGGGCGCGGGTGCCGTACGACGTGCTGTCGCGCATCTCCACCCGGATCACCAACGAGGTCCGGGAGGTCAACCGGGTGGTCCTCGACGTGACGAGCAAGCCGCCGGGCACCATCGAGTGGGAGTGACCCGGGGATCAAGGCGCGGGGATCGCTGAACGGGGATCAACTAGTGGGGATCAATCGGATTGATCCCGGCCGTGCCGGATAGAGTGGCGCGGTGTGATTGCCACTCACCCCGTCGCCGATCGGTCAGGTGCGAAGGTCAGCCGCCTCGCGTGGCTCGACGCCCTGCGGGGGATCGGCGCGATGGCGGTGGTCGCCGAGCACGCGCTGCCCTGGCTCATGCCGTCGCTGCGCCCCTACTGGTTCAGCCTCGGCATGTACGGCGTGCTGGTCTTCTTCCTGGTCAGCGGGTACATCATCCCCGCGTCCCTGGAGAACAGGGGTGACGTCGGAGCGTTCTGGGTCAGCCGGGTCTTCCGGCTGTACCCGCTCTACCTGCTGGTGATCGCCGCCGTGCTCGTCATGGCGTTCTGGGTTCCGGTGCGCCAGGAGGTGCCCCGGCACCCGTCGGCCGTGGCCGCGCACGTGAGCATGCTGCTCGACGTCGTCCACACCGGCGCCCTCGCCGACCCGATGTGGACGCTGTCGTACGAGATGGTGTTCTACCTGCTGGTGACCGCGCTGTTCGTGGGCGGGGTGCACCGGCGCAGCGGGACGCTGGCGATCGCCTTCGGCGTCGTTGCGGTCGCCGCCGGGCTGGTGCTGTCGGCGCCGCTGCTGCCGGGGCCGTGGCCCGCGATCGCCGCCTGCGTGCTGTTCGTCGCGGGCCTGGCCTGCCTGATCACCGGCCGGTTCCGCACGGTCGCGGCGTACGCGCTGGGCCTGATGGCGCTCGTGCTGCTCGTGTTCGGCAGCTTCGTGCCGTGGTTCGGCGCGGCGATCCTCGCGGTGATGTTCACGGGGACGGCCCTGTACCGCTGGGAGCGGGGCACGGGCGGGATCGGCCCGGTCGTGGCCGCGGCGGCCCTGGTGGCCGCCGCGCCGGTGTGGTCGATCCAGGCGGGCTGGTGGTGGGTGCAGCCCGACGTGTGGATCATCACGATCGTCCTCGCCGGCGGGACGTTCGCGCTCGGCATGGCGCTGCGCGGGCGGCGCGTCCCCGGCGTGCTGACCTGGCTCGGCCTGATCAGCTACTCGGTCTACCTGGTGCACCACCCGCTGCTCAAGTATCTGAACGCGCTCGCCGGCGACCTTCGGTCGCTCACGCCGACCGGCCAGGTGGCCGTCGCGCTCGGCTACCTCGTGGCGCTGCTCACGCTGAGCTGGCTCACCTACCGCTTCGTGGAGGCGCCGGCCCAGGCGCTGGGCCGCAGGATCAGTGGACGTCGGTCGTCGTCTCCATCCCCGACCGGTCGGGATATACCTGTCCCGGGGTGAGCTCCTGGCCCTCCAGCAGGGTGGACACCGTCACGAAGCTGTAGCCCTCCGCGGTCAGCGTCTGGAGCACCTCGGGCATCGACTCCACGGTCTCCTTGACGGTCTCGTGCATCAGCACGACCTCGCCCTCTCCGGCGACGTCCAGGGCCCGGTTGGTGAGAAGGTCCACATGCCGGTAGCTCTTGATGTAGTCCTTCGTGGCGGTCGTGCCGGGCACCTGGATGAGCCCGAACTTGGCGGTGATCTCCTCCACGCCGCCGTTGCGCAGCCCGCCGGGCGCGCGGAAGAGCTTCGGCGCCTTCCCGGTCGTCTTCTGGATCAGCCGCTGGGTGTCGCCGATCTTCTTGTTGATCTGGGCGTACGTGAGCTCGGTCAGATAGCTGGCGTCCCACGAGTGGTTGCCGATCTCGTGGCCCGCCTTCGCGATCTGCGCGGTGAGCTTCGGATGCTTCTTCACCTCCATCCCGATGACGAAGAACGTCGCCTTCGCCTTGTATTCGGAGAGGGTCTTCAGCAACGTCTGGGCGTACGGCCCCGGACCGTCGTCGAAGGTCAGGGCGATGCATTTGTGGGTCGCGCAGTACGGTTCATCGGTCCCGCGAGCCTGCGCAGGGGTGGCGGCGGCCGCGGCGAGGGCGCACGCGACGGCCAGAGGGATCAGACGACGTACAGCCATGGGGTACTCCTCGGGGGGATCTATAACGCGGCATCGTAACGTGCTCCGCGTAACTTCCTCCTCGTCAGTCCGTTTTGGTACCGACCGGAAACCTTCGTCCACCTGTGACGGGAGCGATTAAACCTTCGGCCAAGGAAGGGACTAAGGCTGCCCCCTCAGGAGTGGGGTTCGCGATGCTGGGCCGGTCGGAAGAGGAACCGGGCAGCGTGAGGAGGGCGGGTGACGCGAACCGCCACCCGGTCGGCGTGGGGGACGTGGATCGGGTTCGAGTCCTGTCCCACGCTGCTCGGCCGCCTGGTCGAGGGCTTCGCCGGTCCCTGGACTCCGCTGCAGGACGTTCCCGTCCCCGATCTCGGCACAGCTCCGATGGGCGACGCGGACGCGAGCCGGGACGCGACACGGGACGCGACACGGCACGCGGCCGACGCGATCGGATGCGTCGTGCTCGCCGCGCGGTCCCCGGGCGACCTGCGCAGGGCGGTACCGCTGCGCGGCCTGCTGCCCATCGCGACGCGCGTGCGGATCGCCCTCGCCGACGTGCCGTCCTGGGCGGCCCAGCCGCTGCCGGTCACCGCGCCCGGCGCCTGCTGGCGGCACCTGACCGAGATGCGGATCGTACGCCGGGGCCGCGGCTGGCACCTGGACGCCGCCTTCACCGAGCCGGTGCCGGCCGGCGACGTCGTGGCCCACGTCGCGAACGGCCTGTTCGGTGGATGCGAGGCGACCACTCCCGTCGCGGGAATCGAGGGCGGCGGCACGGCCGACTGGAGGCCCGGCGACCCCAACGTGACGCTGTCGCCGCCCGGCGGGCCCGTGCCGGACCGCCGCGACGCCCCGGGCTGCGACCTGCCGCTGCGCCGGGCGGAGGCGGACGGGCCGGTGGTCGGCGGCGCGGTGGTCGATGACACGGTGGTCGGCTACATGATGCCGCCGCTCGACGAGGCCGTGGTCAACCCCATCGGATTCCGGCAGCATCCCTCGCAGGGGCTGGCGGCGCTCGCCGCGCACCGGGACGGGTTCGTCGTCACCCTCGGCGCGGACAGGCTCGTACGGCTCCCGGCCTGCGGGCGGGTCACGGACGTGGACGTCGCCCGCCTGCGGGACGTGCGCGGAATCGAGGTGCCCGCGCTCGGCCCACAGGCAGAGCAGGGGCGGGCGAGTGAGGTCGCCCGCGTCGTGGCCGCCCTTTCGGCCGCCGGGATCCCGGTGCTCGCCGCGCCCGATCCCGCCCGCGACCGGGCGCTGGGACCTGGCCTCGCCGCCGCGCTGGCCGCCGTGACCGAGGAGGCGCTCGCGTCCGACCTGCGCCGCGAGGAGCTGAGCATCCGGCTGCGCAGGGCCGCGCTGCGCGAGCACGGGGCCGCCGCCCGCTGGCGACGCCTCGCTCTGGCCGCCGGCCTGCCGGTGCCGCCGCACCCGAGGGTCTCGATCCTGCTGTGCACGCGCCGCCCGGAGATGGTGCCGTTCGCGGTCGAGCAGATGGATCGCCAGCGCGGAGTGACCGCCGAGCTGATCGTGGGGCTCCACGGCTTCACCGCGCGGGAGGCGGCGATCCCCCGCACGCGGCTGCCGGTCACCGTGATCGAGGCCTCCGTCGCGACGCCGTTCGGGGAGGTCCTGAACCGCATGGCGGCCGTCGCCTCCGGGTCGTACCTCGCCAAGGTGGACGACGACGACTGGTATGGGCCCGACCACCTCGCCGACCTCCTGCTCGCCCGGCGTTACAGCGGCGCCGACCTCGTCGGGTCGGCCGCGGAGTTCGTCTACCTGGAGCCGCTCGACGTGACGATCAGGAGGTGCATCGGCACCGAGCGGTTCGCGCCGCTGGTGGCCGGCGGCACGATGCTGGTCACCCGGGCGGCGTTCGAGGCGGCCGGCGGTTTCCGGCCCCTGGCGAGGACCGTGGACGGCCAGTTGCTGCAGGCGGTGGAGGCCGTCGGCGGCCGGATCTACCGCACCCACGGCCTCGGCTACGTGCTGCGCCGCCGCAGCGCGTACGGCCACACCTGGCGCCAGCCCGTGCAGTCGTTCCTCGCGTCCTATCAGGAGCAGTGGCGCGGGCTGGTCTTCAACGAACTGATGGAGGACGGTGCCCGATGGCGGGCGGAGGTGAGGACGTGACGGGGGCTGCACGCATCCCGCTCAACGACTACGGGGTGCTCGGAGAGCCGCCCGCGCCGGGGGAGTGGACCCCCACGCTCACGGTGAGCGTGGTGGTCCCCGCCTACCGCGCGGAGCGCACGCTGCCGCTGACGCTGGCCGGCCTGGCCCGGCAGACCTACCCGGCCCACCTCATGGAGGTCGTGGTGGTGGACGACGGCGAGCGGCCCATGGAGCCGCCGCCCGAGTCGTCGGCAGGGCCGCTGCCGGAGCGGCTGCGGGTGGTCCGCCCGCGCGGCGGGGCGTGGGGGAGGGCGAGCGCCTGCGCGGCGGGGGCCGAGGCGGCCGAGGGCGAGGTGATCCTCTACCTGGACGCCGACCTCGTGCTGTTCCCCGAGCACGTGGAGGCCCAGATGCGCTGGCACCACCTGGCCGACTACCTGGTCGTGCTCGGGCACCTGCGGTTCGTGCCCGGCCTCGACGAGGTTCCGGCGAGCGAGGTGCTCGCGGCCGTCGAGGCGGGCGCGGTGCCCAAGCTCTTCGCCGAGGAGGACGCCACGCCGCAGTGGACCGAGCGGCGCTGGGACCAGACCGACGACCTGCGGACGGCCGGTTTCAGCGCGTTCTCCGTCATGGTCGGGGCCACCGCGTCGCTGCCGGCCCGCCTGCTGCGCGCCGCCGGAGGGCTGGACGCCTCGCTGGTCCTCGGCGAGGACACCGAGCTCGGCTACCGGCTGGCCCAGGCGGGGGCGGTGTTCGTGCCCGACCGCCGCAGCCGGTGCTGGCACCTCGGCCGGTCCACCGTCATGCGCCGCGAGCCCGACGTGAAGCGGCACAACTGGCCCCACCTCGCCGAGCGCGTCCCGAGCTTCCGCTGGCTGCGCAGGCACCCCCACCGCACCTACCTCGTGCCGTACGTCGATGTCGTGGTCGAGGTGGGGGACGCGTCGTTCGAGGAGGTCAGGGCGACCGTCGACGCCGTGCTCGCCGGGCGGCTGCCCGACGTGCGGGTGACGGTCGTCGGGCCCTGGGGACGGCTCGGCGGCGGGCGGCGCGACCCGCTCGGCGACCCCTCGCTCGACCTGCGCCTGGTGCTCGCCTGCTATCAGGGCGAGCCGCGCGTGCGGTTCCACGAGGCCGTGCCGGACGACTGCTTCCCCGTGCCGTTCCGCTTCCACTGCCCGCCGGGGTGGGTGCCGTCGCGCGGCACCATCGGCTCGGTGATCAAGCACGCCGACCGGCAGCGGCTCGGGATCGTCTCGCTCGCGCTGGACGAGCGCGAGGACGGCCGCGTGGTGCACGCCCGGCTGGAGCGCACCGCCGCGATGAGCCGGGCCCGCCGGTGCGCCGGGCCTGGGGACGACCTCGACGACCTGGTCCACGAGATGTACGGCACGGTGTGGGACGCGGGCGACAAATGGGGGTTCCTGCCCGCGGCGCTCGCCGCGACGGCCGCCCCGCCGGTGCCCGGCCGCGCCTGGATGGGAGCTCCCGGCGAGGCGGGCGCCGCGAAGGCGCCTCGCCATCCGCGCCACCAGGGCCGTCCGGGTGCCCGGCCGCTGCGCCGCACCGCCCGGCTGCTCCGCAGGCGCCTGCGCGCGCTCGTGCGCCCGGCCTGAGCCGCGCGTGTTTCCCGCTCACCATCGGGGCGCTCACACCCGCCGGTCGTGCCGCAGGCGCGCGGGGACACAGCCCTCGTCGCTCGGAGTCGCTCGTCCCTCGCTCCCCGCTCGCTCCTCAGTCCAGACCGGCGGCGAGCCCCTCCGGATCGCTCGTGTCTCCGTCCGCCGCTTCGCCGACCTTAAGGAGCGCCCGTGCCCCGCCTCAGTGTGATCATCCCGATCTACGACGTGGAACCGTACCTCGCCGGCTGCCTGGCCTCGGTCGCCGCGCAGACCTGGCAGGACATCGAGGTCGTCATGGTCGACGACGGCTCGCCCGACGGCAGCGCCGAGATCGCCGCCGGTTTCGCGGCGCGCGACGGCCGGTTCCGGCTGGTGCGCCAGGCCAACGCGGGGCTCGGGGCGGCGCGCAACACGGGCGTGCGGCACGCGACCGGGGAGCACCTGATGTTCCTCGACAGCGACGACCTGCTGCCGGCGCACGCCCTCGAATACCTCCTGGCGTCTCTGGAACGGACGGGATCGGACCTCGCCACGGGCAACGTGCTGCGCCTCGACGGGCGCGGCGCCCGCCAGTCGGCCATGCACCGGGCCGTCTTCGCCGACGCCGCCGCGGCCACCCACATCACCCGGACGCGCGCGCTCCTGCGCGACCGCCTGGTCACCAACAAGCTGTGGCGCCGCTCGTTCTGGGACGCCCACGGCTTCGCCTTCCCCGAAGGCGTGCTGTACGAGGACATCGCGGTGGCCCTGCGCGCCCACTTCCTGGCGCGGGCCGTGGACGTGCTGCCCGCGCCGGTCTACCTGTGGCGGCGGCGCGAGGGCGGCGGCCGCTCGATCACGCAGGACAAGACGCGGGCCGCGCATCTGGAGGACCGGTTCGCCGCCGTCTCCGAGGTCCGCCGCTTCCTCAGCCGGCACAACTTCACCGCGCACATCCACGCCTGGGACCACGCCGTGCTCGACGGCGACCTCACGAACTTCCTCGACGCGCTCGACCAGGCCTCCCCGGCGTTCCGGCAGCGCTTCTTCGACCTCGCCGGCCTTTACCTGGAGGACGTGGCGCCGCCCGTGCTCGACGGGCTGCCCGCGCTGCGGCGCCTGCAGTGGCATCTGGTGCGCCTGCGCCGCCCGGCCGAGCTGCTCGAGGTCCTGGCCTGGGACCGGGAGGTGGAACCCGACCGGCGGCTCGTCCGCAGGATGGGCGGCCACCACCTGAACGTGCCCCTCGCCCGCTCCGCCGACCGGGAGATCCCCACCGCCGTCACCAGGGCCAGGGACGAACTCGTCCCGCGTCACCGCATCGACGCCGTCCGCTGGGAGGACGGCCTGCTCGTGGTGGAGGGACGCGCGGCACCGCCGTTCCTGCGCCCCACCCGGCGGGTCCACCAGCAGGTCTTCGCCGCCCTCGTGCACGAGCGGACCGGGCGGCGCGTCCGGGTGCCGGCCTCGGTCTCCAGGGCCCGCGTGTCCACGAAGTCGAAGGAGCGCGACTGGGGCGGCTTCCGGCTCACCATCGACCCCGCGGCGCTGGCCAGGCCGGGCCGGCTCGGGCGGTGGCACGTCGAACTGCGCGTGCTGCACCGGGGCGTCCTGCGGCGCGGACGGCTGACCGACCCGGACCCGCGCGCCGCCGCCTCGATCGTCGA
Source organism: Microbispora sitophila (assembly GCF_014892245.1). Taxonomy (NCBI): domain Bacteria; kingdom Bacillati; phylum Actinomycetota; class Actinomycetes; order Streptosporangiales; family Streptosporangiaceae; genus Microbispora; species Microbispora sitophila. Next base: position 109,516 of record NZ_JADBGC010000020.1, read on the forward strand.
GCAGGCGGGGTATCACACCGTCGGCCCCGACCACTACGTCGCCCCGCTGCTCGGGGAGACCGGCGTCTTCGTACTGCGGGCCGAGCGGGAGACCGCCCGGGTCGTCACGCGGGAGGTGCGGGACGGCCGCCTGCGCCTGGTGGGCCACGTCGTCAACGACCTCGGCCCGAGCCCGGTGCTCCAGGTCACCCGGCGCCCCGGAGGCGTCCCCCGCACTTATCCGGTGAACGTCGACCGCCGTACGTTCGAGGCCGCCGTCGACCTGCACGACCTGCTGCCCGCGTCCCGGACTTCACAGATCGCCGTGCCGGCGGAGGTCGCCGCGCCCGAGACGTGGTGGGAGGTCGAGGTGCGGGCCGCCGACGGCACGGTGACGCCCGTGACCGTCGCCGAGGACGTGCCCACCGGCCGGTACGGCCTGGACGGCCGGGAGATCGTCGTGTTCCGCGACCGCACCGGCGGCCTCGTGCTGCGGGACCAGCCCGTCGCGGCGTACGCCGACCTCGCCGAGTGGCTGCCTGGCGGCGAGTTGCTCGTCGAGGGCGGCCTCGCGGTGCCGCACGAGATGTCGGCGCTGGTGGTGGCCGCCCTCGGCCCCGTCACCCGGGCGACCCGCGCCACCCCCGGGCGGCGCGGGGAGTGGCTGCTGCCGATCGGGGGAGCGGGAACCCGCTTCAGGGCGCGGCTGACGCCCGAGCAGGTCGGCTCGCCCGCCGGGCGGCTGCCGCTGCCGCGCGGCCGGTACGCCCTGGCGATCCGGGCACGCACCACGGGGGGAGAGTGGACGGACCTCCCGCTGGAGTTCGACACAGACGTGCCGGCGGCCCACCAGACGGCCCGCCGTACGTTCGGGATCGTCACGTCGGGCCCGGGCCGGGCAGTGCTGACGGTGAGCGGCGACCTGACCGCCGACGAGCGCGGCAAGAAGGCTCAGCGGGTGTTGCGCACGAGGACCTACCCCCAGATGAGGGACAGGCCGCTGCGGGACGCCGTCCTGTTCGACGGCGGCGCGGGCACCCGCTTCGGCGGCGGCCCGAGGGCGGTCTGCGAGGAACTGCGCCGCCGGGGGACCGACCTGCCGCTGCTGTGGAACGTGCGGGACGGCCAGGTCGCCCTGCCCGGCGACGTCGAACCGGTGCGCATGCTGGGACGGGAGCACTACGAGGCCCTCGCCCGGTGCCGCTACGTCGTCACCGACGCGCCGCTGCCGCCGTGGTTCGAGCGCAGGCCCGGTCAGGTGGTCGTCTGCACCGGGACGGACGCGGCAGGCGGTCGCGGGGCGGGTCAGTGGACCCATCTCGTGTCCGCGGGCCCGTGGTCGACGGCGTCGCTGCGGCGGACGTCCGGCTTCGAGGGAGAGGTGCTGCAGACAGGCCTGCCCTGCGACGACCTGCTGACCGGTCCGGACGCCCCGGAGCGCGCCGCCGAGGTGCGGCGCCGCCTCAGCCTGCCGGAACGCGCCCACGTCCTGCTGTACGTCGCGGGGAAACACGACACGCTCGACGCCGGGCGCCTGGCGGCGGGCCTGACCGGCGACCACGTCCTGCTGGTCCGCCATCCCTCGGAAACCCATCCCTCAGGAACCGGGGCGGGCGGCGTCCGTCTGTGGGACGCCGGCGGCCATCCGGACCCGCACGAGTTGTACCTCGCCGCCGACGTCCTGCTCGCCGGGGACGTGGCGGCGGTGTTCGACTTCGCCGTGACGGGACGCCCGGTGCTCCTGCACGCCGGCCGGCCGCAGGACCTGTGGCTCCTGCCCGAGGCGCCGGGGCCGGTGCTTCGGCGGGAGGCCGAGGTGCTCGACGCGCTCGCGCACCTCGACGAGGTGGCGGACAAGCACCGGGACGCGTACGCCGCGTTCCTGGCGAGGTATCGTCCGATGGCCGACGGGCAGGCCGCCCGCCGCCTGGTGGACGCCCTGTTCGGGTGACCGCGCCGGGGAGGCAGGTCAAGAGGTGCCCAAGCGACCGTAAGGCAATGGGGATGAGCGGGTGGCATGCGGCCACGCGTCGGCATCCTGACGGCGTGACGGTGCCTGCCAGGCTCTCGGTGGTCGTCCCCCTGCACGGCGGGGAGGAACACGCCGAGGAGTGCCTCGAATCCCTGCGCGACCAGACCCTGGACGACATGGAGGTGATCCTCGTCGGCCGCCCGCGCGGTCTCCGCCCGCCCGACCACAGGTTCACGCTCCTCACGCTCGGCGATGGCGGCGACGACCCCGGCACGGCGCGCAACGCGGGCGCGGCCTTCGCCACCGGGCGCTACCTCGCCTTCGCCGACCCCGGCTCGGTCGTCCCCGCGGATGCCTACCGCGCGCTGGTCGGCGCCCTCGAGCACACCGGCTCCGACCTCGCCTGCGGCCGGATCCGCACCTGGACGCCGAGCCAGGCGCCCGCCCCGGCTGCGAAGGCCAGGCTGCGCACGCACATCACCCGGCACCAGAAGCTGCTGGACGACCCGCGGGCGGGCGGCACGGTGTTCCGCCGGGAGTTCTGGAACCGGCACGGGTTCGCCTTCCCGCCGGGCCTGGGCGAGGACTTCCCGGTGACGATCCCCGCGCACGTGCTGTCCAGCTCGGCCGACGTGCTCGGCGACGTGGTCTGCCTCACGCGCGGGTCCCGGCCGCAGGCCGACCCGCTGCGCCGCCTGCGGGCCATGCTGGAGGTGTCGGACCTGCTCGGACGGCACGCGCCGCGCCTGCGTACGGCCTACGACCTGCGCCTGGCGGAGGGGCCCGACCTCGAAGCCGTGCTTGAGGCCGTACGCGACCGGGTTCCCGACGGGCTCGCCGAGGCCCTGGGCCGCCTGGACCCGAACGCGGTGGAACGGCTGCCGGTGCTCAGGCGGCTCCAGATCCACTTCGCCGCGCGCGGCATGATCGGCGAACTGGCGGAGCTGCGCACGTTCGCCGCGTCGGAGATCAGGCACCGGGGCGTGCTGCGGCGGGGGCTGAGGCGCCGCCGCTGGTATCTCGACTATCCCTTCCGCCGGGACCCCCGGCTGCCGCGCTCACTGTTCGACGCCACCCCCGACCTGCGGCTCGTCGCCTGCGTGGACGACGTACGCCACGCGGACGGCAGGCTCGCCCTGACCGGCCACGCGTACATCGCCCATCTGGACAGCGGGCGCAGCCGGATGGAGCTGTGGCTCCAGCGGGGAGAGGAGCGGATCATGCTGCCGGTGCGGCGGACCCGCAGGCCCGACGTGACCGCCGACTCCCGGCAGTCGGTCGCCTGCCACGACGACTCCGGCTTCGAGACCGTGATCGCCCTCGACGTCCTGCCCGCCGGCCGGTGGGCGTTGCACGCGCGGGTGCGGGCGCGGGGCGTGACCCGGGCGGGCCGGGCGATCGGGGCCCCGGGCGACCGCGTCTTCGACGCCGGGAACGTGCGCGTCTCCCTCACCCGCGACCGCGGGCTGACGCTCGGCCCCCGCGCCGCCGACGGCCCGCAGCCCGATCCCGGCGGTCATGTGAACACGGCTCGGAGGACGGAGTCCGACGGCACGATAAGCGCAGTCCGGTGGACGGAGTCCGGCGAGCTGGTCCTGGAGGGGGCGGGCCGGTGCCCGGCCGGCCGGATCGTCCTGGAGTGCGGCGCGGAGCGGCACTCCTGGCCGGTCCGCCAGGACGAGGCGACGTGGACGGCCGCCATCGGCAGGACGGCCGACGGACTTCCGCTCCGCAGCGGGACCTGGCGGGCGCTGACCCTGTCATCGGCGGGCAGGGACGAGCGCGTGCGCCTGAGCCCGGCCCTGATCGCCGACCCGCCGAGGCCGCGGGTCACCGGGTTTCACGAGATCTCCGCCCGCACCTCGCGCGACGGCGACCTGAGCCTCGCGGTGCGCCCGGCGCTCGGCCCGCACGAACGCGGGCCGTACGCGACGCGCATGCGGCGGGCGGCGGCACCACGCAGGGTGACCCTGCGGAACGCCGCGGTCTTCGACAGCTACGGCGGCGGGCAGTACTCGTGCAATCCCCGGGCCGTCTCGGAGGAGCTGGCGCGCCGCCACCCCGACGTGGAGATCGTCTGGGTCACCCGGGACGGGCAGTTCGCGGTCCCGCCGGGTGTGCGCCTGGTCCTGTACGGCTCGCGCGAGCACGAGGAGGCGCTGCGCACCAGCCGTTTCGTCGTGGCCAACCGGCGCACCCAGCCGGGGTGGTACCGCAAGCCGCGCGGGCAGACGGTCGTGCAGACCTGGCACGGCACGCCGCTCAAGCGGCTGGGGCTCGACCTGGAGGGCATGCCGTACGCGCGGCGGGTGCCGCGCGACGAGCTGGCGCGGCAGGTGGCGACCTGGGACCTGCTGCTGTCGCCGAGCCCGTTCGCCACCTCCGCGCTGCGCGGAGCGTTCGGCTACGAAGGGGAGATCCTGGAGTCGGGCTACCCGCGCAACGACGTGCTGTTCGATCCCGGGCGCGCCCGCGCGGCCCGGCGGCGGCTGGGCCTGCCGGACGACCGGCGGGTCATCCTGTACGCGCCGACGTGGCGGGACGACGAGACCACCGGGCGGCTCGCGCTGGACCCGGTCAGGACGGCCGGGGCGCTGCGTGACGACGACGTGCTGCTCGTGCGGGCGCACTACCTGGTGGCGCGGGACCTGGCCATCCCGAACGGCGACCGCATCCGCGATGTCTCCAAATTTCCGGATATGGCGGATCTCTTGGCCGCCGCGGACGTGCTGGTCACCGACTACTCGTCGGCGATGTTCGACTTCGCGTGCACCGGCAGGCCCATGGTGTTCTTCGCCCACGACCTGGAGCGCTACCGCGACCAGGTGCGCGGCTTCTACTTCGACTTCGAGGCCGAGGCCCCCGGGCCCGTCCTCAGGACCGGCGACGACGTGCTCGACGTGCTGCGGCACGGCGACCTCGGGCGGTTCGCGGCGCGCTACGAGCGGTTCGCCCGCAGATACTGCCCCTGGGACGACGGACACGCCTCGGCGCGCGTGGTCGCGCGCATGCGGCCATGACCCGCGCATCCCGGCACGTCGCCGGTCGTCTGCCCCGCCGTAGCACCGGGATGCCGTCGCAGCCCGGCGCGCCCGAGGCCCCCTCGGCGTCCCCCGCCGAGGTGACCGGGCGGCCCGCCCGGCTGGACCGGCTCGCTGTCGTGACCGTCGTGCCGGCCGTTCTCGCGCTGGCCGCCGGGCTGTGGGACCTCGGCGGGCCGCCGCCGTGGCGGGACGAGGCGGCCACCGTCAGCGCGGTCGGCCGCACCCTTCCCCAGCTGGCGCACCTGCTGCAGTCGGTCGACGCGGTGCACGGCCTCTACTACGCGCTGATGCACGTCGTCGCGGGCCTGTCCGGCACGGCCGAGGTGGCGCTGCGGATCCCGTCGGTCGTCGCGGGCGCGCTGGCCGCGGCCGGGACCGGCGCCCTCGGCCGCGCCCTCGGCGCCCCCCGGGCGGGTCTGTACGGCGGCGTGCTGCTGGCCCTCATGCCCATCTTCTCCAGGTATGTCCAGGAGGCCCGGCCGTACGCGATGACGGCGGCGGCGGCCGTCGGCGTGACCCTGCTGTTCCTGCGTGTGCTGCGGTCGCCCACGTCGGCGGTCCTGGCGGCGTACGCGGCGGCGCTGACCGTGCTGGCCTACCTCAACCTGTTCGCGTTCCTGGTCGTGGGGGCGCACGGCGTCGCCCTGATCCTGTCGAGGGGACCGCTGCTCCGGTGGGCGTGCGCGGCGACGCCGGCCCTGGCGGCCGTGGTGCCGCTGGCCTGGCTCGGCTCCCGGCAGAGCGCGCAGGTGGGGTGGATCTCCCGGCCGGAGGCGGGCGACGTGGGCAGGCTGGCCGTCCAGCTGTTCGGCGACCTCGGTGGGGCGACGGGACCCGGGGTGGCCCCGCTGACCTGGGCGCTCGCGCTCTTCGGCCTCGCGTATGCCGCGGTCGTGGGCGTCCGCCGGGCTCGCGCGGCCCGTCGCGCGGAAAAGCTCGCCGAGACACCCACCGAAGAGCGTGCCGAGACGCCCGCGGCGCTCATGCGGCTGACGCTGCCGTGGCTGCTCATGCCCGCGTTGGTGCTGCTCGCGGCCTCCCGGGCCCTCCATCCCGTGTACGTGTTCCGCTACGTCTTCTGCTGCGTCCCTGCGGCGGCGCTGCTCGCCGGGGCGGGCCTGGCCGCGCTGCCCCCCGGCCTCGCCGCCGCCGTGCTGGCCGCCTGGCTCGGCCTGTCGGCTCCCGGGCAGTTCGCCACGCGGGGGCCGGACGGCAGGCAGGACGATCCGCGGCCGGTCATGGCGCTGCTCGCGACCGAGGCGAAGCCGGGGGACGGGGTGCTGTTCGTCCCGGCCAAGGTCAGGAAGTACGAGGCGGTCTACCCGTCGGTCTTCGGCAGGCTCCGCGACGTGGCACTGGCCCGGTCACCCGAGCAGGACGGCAGCTTCCCGGGCCGCGAGGTGGGCACCCGGGTGCTCGCCGCCCGGCTCGACGGGCTGCGTACGCTCTGGGTCGTCGGCCACACGGGCAAGAACGCGATGCCCGCCCGCCGCCGCGCCCTGGTCGCCCGTTCGTTCGCCCCCGCCGGCCGCTGGACCTTCCGCGGGCTGTTCGTGGACAGGTTCGACCTGCGGCACCCTCACCGCTCGAACGGCGCGGGGGTGGGGAAGTAGGCCTCCAGGAACCGCGCCAGCAGCGCGTCCTGATCGGCGGTGGTGGGGGCGGTGTCGTTGAGGCAGAACACGTCGTGCCTGCGCCGGGCCAGCATGCGGCGCAGCTTGGCGGGCGTCTTCGGCAGCGACAGGTCCACATAGGTGTAGTCGACCGTGCCGGGGACCGCCCGCCCGCTGAGGTAGCCGTAGTAGTGCGCCAGCGAGGACACCACCGAGATGTCCCGCGACGTGCGGAACCTGCTGCGGGCGGTCGCCGTGAACTCCGCCGAGAAACGCCCCTCCAGCTCGTACATGAGCGACCGGCGCAGCGCATACGGCACGTGCTTGAGCTTCTGCGTGATCGTGCGGCCGGTCAGGTTCTCCAGGATGCGCCGGTTGTTCATGCCCGCGGCGTGCACCGGGGACTCCTCGGTCTCCGGCACGCCGAACGGCACGTGGACGGTGCTGGGGAAGAAGCGGGTGATCCCGTTGCCCTCGAAGAACGTCCGGGGAGGCAGCGCCCGGCCCAGGAAGAAGTCGTCGTTGAAGTACAGGAAGTGCTCGCTGAGCCCGTCGATGTGGTGAAGCTGCGTCTCGATGGCATGGGAGTTGAACACCGGCAGCACCGACGGATCGGTGAAGATCTCCTTGTGGTCGACCACCGCGACCATGGGGTGGGTGGTGTCGAGCCACGGAGGCGTCTGGCCGTCGGTGACGATCCATATCCGGTTGATCCAGGGGGCGTACATCAGCAGGGAGCGCAGCGAGTAACGCAACTCGTCCCTGCTGGTGAACCGTGCCTCCGTGGTCGCCATCTCGCTCAGCGGGCCGCCGCTGCGCAGCGCCTCGTCGCGCTCGGCCTGGTCGCGGCGGGCCCGCCAGGCCGGGTCGGCGCCGTCCACCCACGTGTAGACGGCGTCGATCGGGAAGTCGATGTCGTCCAGCAGCCGCCGGACGAACTCGGGCCGGGTGCGGTAGGCGCGGGCCCGGCGGGCGGCGCACGCCAGCGGCGTGAACAGCTCCTCGCCGCCGTCCACGGCGGGGCCGTCGGCGGGGACGCGGTCGCAGGCGGGGTTCGGCCTCGGGGCGACCAGTTCGTCGCCCTCCCGGGACCAGAACTCCAGGTCGCACCCGTTCTCCGGGCCGAGCGTCAGCGTCCGCGAGGGGCTGGCGAAATACATGGCCAGCCGCACGACCTTGGCGTCGCCGAGCAGCGCCGCCGCCCGCCGCACCGGGCGCATCCGGCCCGCGTCCGCCTGGCGCGCCCGCGCCCCCTGCCTGCCGTACGGCTGCCGCGCCGCGAACAGCGGATGACTGCCGGCCGCGAGCGCGGCGAGCGCGCGCGTGCGGTCGTCCTCGGGCACGGCGATCACCGGCGGCCGGTTGGGCAGCGGGCGCACGCAGAAGTACGGCACGCGCGCCTCGGTCAGCAGGGCGCACACCACGTCCAGCGTCTCGCGCTGGGCCTGGAGCGGACCAGCGTCCGCCCGGATGAGCGCGGCCCGCGGCGCGGGCTCCCACGACGGCAGCCGCCCCTGCAGCCGCCGGTACAACGTGACAACGGGCATGGTCTCCCCCTCGAACACGGACTGTAACCGATCGGCGACCGGATTGGCGGATGGTTTACGTAGATGGGGGAGACGGTCAAGAACCGGCAACGAGATGGCCTGCCTGTTACAGAAGAGCAGGCCAACGGCTACCGCTTGTAGTCATTCTTGCCTGCATGGGGGGCTTCACGCTGGACGACATACTCGCGACGCGCAAGCCGAGAGACTCGTGGTGGACCGTCTTCATGGTCGATCCGCTCGCCTGCCGGCTCGCGCTGCTCGTGGCCAATCACACCTCGGTCACGCCGAACGGGCTGACCAGGCTGTCCATGGTGATCGGCTTCGCCTCGGCGGCGGCATTCGCGGAGGGCATGCTCGTCGCCGGGGCGGCTCTGTTCTATCTGAGCTTCACGGTCGACTGCATGGACGGCAAGATCGCCAGGCTCAAGGGCACGGGGACGCCCTTCGGCCTCTGGCTCGACTACGTCGGCGACCGGGTGCGGGTGGTCTGCTGCGCCTTCGGGTGGGGGTTCGGGGAGTACACCCGCACGGGCGACACCGACGTGGTGCTCGCCGCCATCGGCGTCGTCGTGCTCGACCTGTTCCGCTACATCAACGGCCCGCAGCTGAAGCGGGTCAAGGACGCCACGCGAGCGCTGCTCGAGGCGCGGCTGGACGGGCAGTACGTCCTCGCCGAGAGCGTCCTGCGCTCCAGGCCGCGGACCGAGCTGGGGCAGGCCGCCGCGGAGTTCGGCCAGGTCGGCGCCGACGACGGCGCCGCGGTGGTCGACCTGCAGAAGGCGTTCCACGCCCGCTTCCCCTGGTACGACCGGTTCCGCGTCTTCCTGGTGCGGCACCGGGTGCGCACCCACGTGGTGAGCGGCATCGAGTTCCACGCCGCGGTCTTCGTCGTGGGCCCGCTGTTCGGAGCCAAGGCCCTGGTGCCGGTCTCGGTCGTGGCCGGCGCTCTGCTGCTGGCGTTCGAGATGAGCCTCGTCTACCGCGTCTGGCTGGCGGCGCGCCAGGTGCCCCGCACCGCCGCCGAGAAACAGAAGATCCTTGTCTGACCGGCCGTCTCGGCCGGATCGGCACGCTCGTACGGCGTGACGCCGTAGGACCCGCGTCACGAGCCGCGCCCGGGGGAGGGCGGCGGCCTGGCGTCCGGCAATTTCACCACGGGGGATAGAACTCATGCATTCGGACAGACCTGTCTTCGTCGTCGGCTGCCCGCGCTCCGGCACCACCATGCTGCAGCTCATGCTGCACTCGCACCCGCGCATCGCGGTCCCGCCCGAGACGCGGTTCCTCGTCCCGGCCTACTTCTCCCGCCGGGCGTACGGCGACATGCGGCTGGCCGACAACAGGCGCAGGCTGGCGACCTGGATCGCCGAGGGCCGGACCACGAAGTTCCACGAGCTCGGGCTGAGCGGCCCCGACTTCGTCCAGGCGGCCATGCTCGGCCCGGGCAGCTTCGGCTCGGTCATCGGCATGGTCTTCAAGTGCTACGCCGAGCGCTTCGGCAAGCCGCGCTGGGGCGACAAGCGGCCCAGCTACTACCGGCACGTCGAGATGCTCATGCGGATGTTCCCCGACGCGCAGTTCGTCCACCTCGTCAGGGACGGCCGCGACTGCGTGGCCTCGCTCAAGCAGATGCCCTGGTACAAGGCGGACGCCGTGCACGCCATGGCCAACTGGGCCGAGGCGATCGACTTCGGCCGCCGGCACGCGCGCAAGCTGCCGGCCGACAGCTTCTACGAGCTGCGGTACGAGGATCTCACCGCCGACCCGGAGACCGAGCTGAAGAAGCTGTGCGTGTTCCTCGGCGAGGAGTACGACCCGGCGATGTGCGAGCCGCGCCACATGGCCGAGCTGGCCGTGCCCAAGCACAAGGTGTGGCACAGCAACACGCACGAGGAGGTGACCACCGCCCACTCGGGCAAGTGGGCCTCCCGGCTGGAGCCCTGGGAGATCTCGCTGTGCGAGGAGGTGCTCGGGGAGCGGCTCACCGCGTACGGCTACGAGCTGACCGGCGCGCGCAAGCCCGACCGCGAGCACGTCGCCGCGTTCAAGGCGGCGGCGGCCAAGCGCCGCGCGGCGCGGCTGCGCAAGTACAACCGCGACCGGCTCACCCGGCTGCGCGAGCCCGGTCCCATCGCCGCGCTGCTGACCGAGGGCCAGCGGCGGCTCGCCGGCCTGCCTCAGCAGCGCTCCTACGAACTGCTTCCCCGCTGACTTCCCCTCTCGGCCATCTCAGGCGCCCGGCGGGGGGCCGACCGACGACCGCACGATGAGGCGCGAGCGGAGCGTGTGCGTCTCGCGGCCGGCCTCGGCCCCCTGCACGATGTCGAGGAGCACCTCGGCCGCCTTCGCGCCGAGCTCGTGCACCGGCTGCTCGATCATCGTCAGCGGCGGATCCATGACCGCCGCCCAGGCGCTGTCGTCGAACCCGATGAGCGCGACGTCGCGCGGATAGGAGAGCCCGGCGGCCCGCAGGGCGCGCAGGGCCCCCGTCACCGCCTCGGTCTCCGTGCAGAACAGCGCGGTGATGCGGTCGGGCAGGGCGAGCATGCGCGCGACCTCCTGGGTCGCCTGTTCCTCGACCTTGCGCCCGACCATCACCAGCTCGGGGTCGAAGGGGATCCGCGCGTCGTCGAGCGCGTCGAGGTAGCCGCGCAGGCGCTCGCCGTCGGTCCACAGGTTGCGGGACGCCGCCGCCAGCAGCTCGCGGCGGGTCGCCGGCGGCTGCGCCATGGGCGGGCCCCACACGAAGCCGATCCGCCGGTGCCCCGCCGCGATCAGCCGCTCGACCGCCTCACGCGCCGCGTCGCGGTTGTCGATGACGACCGCGTCGAGGTCGAGCGCCGGGATGGCCCGGTCGACCAGGACGACGGGGAGGCCGCGCGTCAGCGCCTCCTTGACGTGGCCGACCTCCCGGCCGCTGACCGCGGCGGACGCGATGATCATGCCGTCGACGCGCTTGTCGATCAGCACGTTGGTGGCGGCGACCTCCTCGTCGAGGTCCTCGTAGGTGCTCAGCACGATCGTGTCGAAGCCGCGGGCCCGGGAGGCGTCGCAGACGCCGCGAACCAGTCCGGCGAAGAAGGGGTTGCCGATGTCGGCGACGATCACGCCGATGGTGTGGCTCACACCCGTCGACATGCTGCGGGCGAGCGCGTTGGCGCGGTAGCCGAGCTTCTCGGCCGCCGCGAGCACGCGTTGGCGCAGCTCCGGGCTGACGTGTCCATACCCGCCGAGCGTGCGGGCGGCGGTCGCCCTTCCGACGCCCGCCTCGGCCGCCACCTCGGAGATCGTCACCCGCCCGGCGGCCTGGCTCCGCTCAGCTGGCATGGCTGGCGTTCCTCCCTCTCGGCTCTAAGGAAGCTTAGTGAGAACGGGCCGTCCGTGGCCGAACGCGCCCTCCACCAGGCATTGCTCGTAGGCCGACCGCGCGCCGTCGTGGAGCGCGCGCTCGACGGCGTCGCGGTTCGGGGACGTGCCGGTGGTCCAGCCGCCGCGCAGCAGCGAGACGGCGAACCCGGCGAGGAAGGCGTCGCCGCAGCCCATCGTGTCGACCATCAGTCCGGGGTCCTCAACCCGGCGCGCGGCGGTCGCGACCGTGACCCTGCCGTCGTGCGCGATCGCCCCTTCCACGCCGCGCGTGGCCAGCGCGAGCCGCGCGCCGCGCCGTACGGCCTCGGCCAGCAGCGCCCGCGTGGCGGCCTCGTCGAGGTGTGAGCACGACAACAGCACGAGGTCGGCGTGCGGGCAGACCCGGTCGAGGTAGCCGGGAGCGCGGAACTCGTCCTCGCTGGACAGGTCGAAGCTCACCAGCGGGCCGAGCCCGGCCAGCTTGGGCAGCTCGCTCTCGCTGCGGGAGTACACGCTGGAGTGCACCAGGTCGAAGGAGGCGGCGTACCGCAGCAGGTCGTCACCGAGGACGAGCGGCTCCCGCAGCGTGACGCCGCCGCCGTTCCAGCCGAGGAAGACGCGGTCGCCGTCGTCCACGCGCAGGGTGGAGACGCCGCTCTCGCCGGCCCGCACGACGCAGTGGTCGATCGCGACCCCCTGGGCGGCGATCGAGGCGCGCAGGAAGTCGCCGAGCTCGTCGTCGCCGAACACGCCCAGGTAGGCCGCGTCCAGGCCGAGACGGCGGGCGTAGACGGCCACGTTGACGCTGTTGCCACCCGGGTACTCCACGCCGCGGTCGACGAACCGGTCGACGATGTTGTCGCCGAAGCCGAGGACTCTCAAAGGACTCTCCTGTGGACGGGCCCCCGCGCAGCACGCGCGAGGGCCCGGAAGGGGGGACGGCGGGATCAGTAGTCCATGACGCGGTAGTAGCGGCGCAGGTCGAGCGAGTGGTCGCGCACGCGCTCCAGGTGCTTGCTGACGCGGCTCATGACGGTGTCGAGGACGAGCGGCGCGAGCAGGCCGCGGAACTCCGGGCTGATGCCGTCGAGCGGGTAGTCCTTCGTGTCGAAGACGGTGACGTCCTTGGAGATCCGCTTGGCGAAGGCCTCGGCGCGGTCGGTGAGCGCCCTCGCCTCGTCCTCGCCCTGGAAGACGATCACGCTGGTGTTCTCCTCGACCAGTTCGAGCGAGCCGTGGAAGAACTCGGCGCTGTGCACCCGCGTGGTGCGCAGCCACTGCATCTCCTCGAGGATGCACATGGAGTAGAGGTAGGTGAACCCCCACAGGTTCCCGCCGCCGATGAGGAAGTAGTAGTCGCTGTCCTTGTGGGCGTCGGCGAACGCCTCGGCGACCGGCTCGGCCTGCTTGGAGACCTCCAGGAGGATCCGCGGGATGTCGCCGAACTCGGCGGCGAACTTCTCGTAGCCGTCGAACTCGCCCCGCCGCGACAGCAGCCGGCCCATGAAGAGCAGCATCTGCATGTCGAACGGCCACGTCTTGGGCTCCGTCAGCAGCGCGAGGTCGACGTTCCGGGCGATCGGCGAGTCGGGGTAGCCGGTGAAGCCGATGGTGTAGACGCCCTTCGACTTGCAGAACTCGATGGCCCGGACGACGTCGTCGGTGGTGCCCGAGACCGAGGTGAAGATCGCCACCGAGCGCTCGCCGAGCGCCTTCTCGTCCGCGGCGACCAGTTCGGCCGCGATCACCGCGCGCACGTCGAGGGTGGACCGCTGGCGCGCCAGGCGCTCGTACGGCCACATCTGGGCGTAGGTGCCGCCGGCGCCGACGAGGTAGAGGTTGTCGAATCCCCCGTCCACGAGCCGATCGACCAGTTCCTCGATCTGCGGGCGCAGCGCCACCGCGCTCGCCAGCTGGGAGAGGAATTCCGGCTCGTTGAATCCGAGCATTGTCGCGTCCTTTCGGGATCACCTGCGGACCGGCGGCGCCCCTGCGGCCTGATACCGGTATCACGCGGGGGTCACGCTGGCACAGGTGAACGTACGGCGTCAACACCACGGCCTTCTTCTTGCTGCTGCAACGGCAGCTAGCTGCTGTTTCCGGCCGTCGACGGTCCCGGAGGCGTCCTGCGGGAAAAAATTCTTGGAACTAGGGCTGGTACCGGTATCAGATGCTCTGTACAGTCACCCCACACCAGCGGGTCGTGCCGGCGGCGCGTCCCGGCGGATCCCAGTGCCTCCCGGCATCCCAGGGCCCCGGCACCGGCGGTCCTCCCTCCCCAGACGGACCAGCCCCCCACACAGACCAGAGAGAGAGGAAGCCAATGCGCCCTCGCGCACTGACGACGTTCGCGGCACTCGCCGGGACGTCGGTGCTCGCCCTCGCCGGTTGCACCGGCGGCGGGCAGGCGGACAAGGCTCCCGCGGCCGACGTGACCGCCGCCCCCGAGTACTCGGGCACCCTGAGCATCCTCACCAAGTTCGCCGGAGAGCCGCTGGAGCCGTACTTCCAGGACCTGGCCGCCGAGTACGAGAAGCTGCACCCCGGGGTGAAGATCCAGCTCATCCAGGAGACCGACCAGAGCATCAAGGACAAGACCAAGACGCTGACCGCGTCGAACGCCCTGCCGGACGTCTACTTCACCTGGACCGGCAACTGGGCGGAGAACTTCGTCCGCGGCGGCCGCGCGGCCGACCTGAGCAAGGTCATCGGGCCCGGCACGGAGTGGGGGAAGACCTTCAGCGAGGGGGCGCTGTCGGCCTTCGCCTACGACGGCAAGTACTACGGGATCCCGCTGTACGGCAACGGCAAGTTCATGGGCTACAACAAGGCCGCGTTCGCCAAGGCGGGGGTGAAGGTGCCCGCCACGTTCGAGGACCTGATCGCCGCCTGCGGCCCGCTGCGCAAGGCCGGGTACGAGCCGATCGCGTTCGGCAACAAGGACGGCTGGCCGGCCCTCCACTACCTGCAGCAGATGTTCGCCTACGACGTGCCCTGGGACACGCTGCAGGCCGACCTCAAGCCCGCGACGGCGAAGCTGGACGACCCGGGCTACGTCACCGCGCTGACGCGGTTCAAGACCCTCGTCGACACCTGCACCGACACCAAGAGCGGCACCAACGGCGTGCTCTACAGCTCGGCGCAGGAGAAGTTCGCCGACGGCAAGGCGGCCATGTACTACCAGGAGATCCTGGAGTTCGACAACGAGACCGCCAAGGGCAAGCTCCCCACGGACGACTTCGGCATCTTCCAGCTGCCCGCGCCGCAGGGGGCGAAGGGCGACCCCACGGTGATCGAGGGCGCGCCCGAGGGATACCTGGTCAACGCGGCCTCCCCGCGCATCCCGCTCGCCGTCGACTTCATGAAGTTCGTGACGAGCGAGAAGAACGCCAAGACGCTGTCGTCCCCGCCGTACGGCCAGCCGAGCACGGTCATCGGGGCCGTCACGCCCGAGACCTCGAGCAAGGCGGTGTACGAGGGCGTCGGCCTGGTCAACAAGGCGCCGAAGCTGGCCGCCTGGCTCGACACCGTCACCGTGCCCGACGTCTCCGACGCCTGGCTTTCCGGCGGCGAGGCGCTGATCACCGGCGGCAAGACCCCCGAGCAGGTGCTCGAGAGCGTCCGCCAGGCCTCGGCGTCGGCGAAGTAGCCGGAGGAGAGCAGGTGCGCACCATCGGCAAACGGGCGCTCGGGCTCGCGTGGGTCGTTCCCGCCCTCGTGCTGGTCGGGGTGTTCGTCTACTTCCCGCTGGCCGAGAACCTCGGGTTCAGCACGCTCAAGTGGGACATCTACAGCGGCAGCCAGGAGTACGTCGGCTTCGCCAACTACACCAAGCTCGTCGAGGACCCGGTCTTCTGGCGGTCGCTCGGCAACAACGTGCTGTACGCCGTGGTGTCGATCGTGTTCCAGGTGTTCGGCGCGCTCGTGCTGGCCGCGCTCATCGAAGGCGTGCGCGGCGAGCGGTGGCAGCGCGCCCTGCGGGCGATCTACTTCATCCCCTCCGCGATCTCGCTGACCGTCGCCGGCCTGCTCTTCTACTTCATCTACGAGCCCGACCTCGGCCTGCTCAACCACCTGCTGCAGGCGGTCGGCCTCGGCGGACTCAGCCACTCGTGGCTGGGCGAGGAGAGCACGGCCATGCCGGCGATCATCGCGATGAGCCAGTGGCAGGGCTTCGGCTACTCCACGCTGCTGTTCGCCGTCGCCATCCAGCGGATTCCCCGCGAGATCTACCAGGCCGCGGCCCTCGACGGCACCGGCCCGGTCCGCCGCTTCTTCCACGTGACCGTTCCCCTGGTGCGAGAGATGACCGGCGTGATGTCGATGGTCACGATCTCGGGGGCGTTCCAGGTGTTCAACGAGGTCATGGTGATGACCAGCGGTGGGCCGGACAACTCGACCCAGGTGCTGGGGACCTGGCTCTACCGCAGCGGCTTCGTCCGCAACGACTTCGGCTACGCCGCCGCGATCGCGACCGTCATCTTCGTGATCACGCTCGGCATCGCCGTCGCGCAACTGTGGGTCGCGCGCAGGAGAAGGGTGGCGTGGTGAGTCGCATCGGCTTCCTGGGGGTGGTCACCCGGGTGTTCCTGTGGGCGTTCCTGCTCTGCCTCGCGGCGGTGGTGGTCTATCCGCTGCTGTGGATGGTGCTCAACGGGTTCAAGACCAACGGCGAGATCTTCGGGAACCCCTTCTCCCTGCCCTCCCACTGGAGCTTCGACAGCTACCAGAAGGCATGGAACCGCGGGGTGAGCAACTACCTCACCACGAGCGTGCTGGTCACCGTCACCTCGACGATCGCGACCGTGTTCGTCAGCGCGTGGGCGGCGTACGGCCTCACCCGGGTGAACATCCCGTTCTCGAAGCTGACCACCGGGGTCATCCTCGGCGGGCTGATGCTCGCCCCGAGCGTGGCGCTCGTGCCGCTGGTCAAGATGTTCCAGGCCATGGGCCTGTACAACAGCTTCTGGGCGCTGCTCATCCTCTACACGGCCTTCCGGGTGCCGTTCACCACCTTCCTCATCCGGGCGTACATGCTCGACCTGCCGCGGGAGGTGGACGAGGCGGCCGAGATGGACGGCTGCGGCCGGTGGACCGCCTTCTGGCGGATCATTCTGCCCATGTGCAAGCCGATCATCACCTCGACCGTGCTGCTGCACATCCTGTTCGCCTGGAACGAGTACCTGTTCGCGATGGTCTTCACCAGCGGCGCGGGCGTGCAGACCCTTCCCGTCGGCCTGATGAGCCTCATGAGCAAGCACGGCACCGAGTTTCCTGTCGTCTTCGCCGGCATGGCGATCGCGGCCTTCCCGGTCGTGCTGCTGTTCTTCGCCGGGCAGCGGTACATCGTCAAAGGACTCGCGGACGGAGTCGGAAAATGAGCCCCATGCCTCAGATCACCGGAGCGAACTTCTCCTACCAGCACCTGCCGTTCGAGCGGTTCCTCGACGACGCCGCCGACCTCGGTCGCGAGGAACTGGAGCTGTGGGGGATCGCCCCGCATTTCCACGTGCCGCAGGTGAGCGACGCCGAGGCCCGCGCCGTACGCCGCCGGGCCGCCTCACGCGGCCTGCGGGTGCGCTGCCTCACCCCGGAGCAGGTGATGTATCCGGTCAACATCGCCTCGGCCGACACGCGGCTGCGCGCCTCCAGCATCGCGATGTTCCGCCGGGCGGCCGAGCTGTGCGCGGAGCTCGGCGCCGAGTTGCTCCTGCTCACGCCGGGCCGGGGATACGAGGACGAGCCGGTGGAGGCGGCGTGGCGCAGGTCCGCCGACGCGCTCGCCGAGATCGCCTCGTACGCCGACGGGTTCGGGGTGACCTGCGTGCTCGAACCGCTCCAGCGGGTGGAGTCGAACCTGCTCAACGACTCGCGGGCGCTCGCCCGGATGCTGGACGAGGTCGGCGCGCCGAACCTCGCCGCCGTGCTCGACACCGTGGGCATGGCGGTCGCGGGGGAGAGCGTGGACGACTACTTCGACGCGCTCGGCGACCGGGTCCGCCACGTGCACCTCATCGACGGCCGCCCGGCCGGGCACCTGGCGTGGGGCGACGGGGAGCTGCCGCTGGCCGGCTACCTCGCCGCCTTCTCCCGCCGCGGTTATGACGGGTTCATGACGTTCGAGCTGTTCGGCGACGGCACCTACGCCTTCGCCCCCCGGCCCGTCGTCGAACGCTGCCTGTCCGCCGTGGAGGCCGCCCTCACGCCGGGCGCGACTTCCCATCCCCAGCCGCCGGAGAGCGCCGGCGTCGCTCCGTGAGGAGGAAGCGGACGACGATGACGCCGACGGTCGCGGCGGCCGCCGTCCACACGATCGCCTTCCCTATGGCCTGGACCACCTCGTTCCTGCCGGGCGGGAGCACGGCCATCTGAACGGCGGCGCCGACCGGCACGGTCAGTCTCGCGAGCAGACCGATCACTCCCGGTCGCCCGGCGCACGCGCCGACAGCACCCAGAGGCGCTCCGAAGACGACGGCGGCGATCCACCACGGGAGTGGTTCCGACGCGTACCAGGGGACCTCCCCGCCACTGCGGATGGTGTCCACGATGCTGTAGGCGGCCGTGGCGGCGAGCAGGGCCAGTGCGCCGGCGGCGGCGCCACGCCCCGCCGGTGCCGCGGGACGGCCCTCCCCGGCGCGGGTGACCAGCCACCCCACCGCCACCGCGAGACCCGCCCACGCCCAGCCGGAGTCGAGCAGCACGCTCATGATCTCCGCGACCGACCACCCGCTGGTGGTGTAGGCGCGGCTCTCGAGGTCGGCCTGGCTGCCGGAGAGGGCGTTCACCAGGGAGGTCGCCGCGCCGAATGCCGCTCCGGCCGCCAGGGCGCGCACCAGAGTCCCCGCCCAGGAGGTGCCGCTTCTCGCGGTTACCGTCACGTCGCCCTCCGCCGGGGGAGCGGCAGGCGCGACCGCGTGAGAACGGCGCCGCCGAGCGCGGCCAGCAGGGGAAGCACGACGACGAGCAGGCCGACGAGCGCCCAGGGGGTCGCGACCGCGGGCGCGGCGTCCACCGGCATGGTCGTCGGCACCCCGTCGGGACGCAGGAACACCGCAGGGTGGGGATCGGGGTAACGGGCCGCGGCGATGCCCGGAGCGAGGCCGGCGAGCACGCCCGCGACCGAGCCCAGCAGTGCGATCACCAGGGCCTGTCCGGCGACGACCGCGCGTTTCACGCGCGGGGCCGCCCCCACGGCCGACATGGTCTCCAGGTCCGGACGCGCCTCCACGGCGGCCAGCATGGTGGCGACGAACGTCATCCCCAGCACGAGCACGGCCGCGGCGATGCCCAGTACGACCAGGAGGATCCTCTCGTCGGGAGCCTCCGGGACCTCGAGTCGCACCGTGGCCTTGCCGCTGATCCGCTCCACCTTCGATGCGATCCGGTCCGCCGTCGCCCTCGGGACGCGGAAGTCCGCGGGATCCACCACGAGCATGGTGGTGACGGTGCCGTACCCGTTCTTCGCGGCCACCTCGGGCGCGACGACCGCGCGGGCCCAGCCCTCCCCGGTGGCCCGTACGCCGACGGCGGGCAGCGTGAGCGGCGGGAGGTCGCCCGGCCCGGCGTCGGGTGTCAGCTCGATTCTCAGCTGTCCGCCCCGGATCACCTCCGGGTTGAGCACGACGGCCTTCCCCTCGTGTAGCGCCGCTTCCGCGTGGGGGTCGTCGCGCCGCAGCACGTAGCGGAGCAGGTCGTCGTTCCCGACGAGGAGGCCCCCGGATCGGCTCTGGTCCGACCACTCCACCCTGCTGACGTCGGGGGCGGTGTCCGGCACCGAGGCGTACACGGGGACGCCGGACTTCGTCATGAGCGTCCGCGCCTCGACCAGCGGCACGCCGGCGGGCAGTTCCTCGCGTGCGGCGGCGCGGACGCGATCCCAGAGCCCGGGAGTGAGGTCGGGCCCGGCGATCCACAGCGCTCCGGTGGGCGCCTGCGGGTAGTCCTGCGCGTACGCCGGCCTCTGCGCGAGCCGGCTCTGCCACGTCACTCCCACCGCCGTCAGTGCGACGACCGCGGTCATCACCGCGGCGACGGCGGGCGCCGTACGGCCCCTGTTGCGTGCGGCGTCCCTGGCGGCGAACCGGAGCGGCAGGGGGAGCCGGGCGGCGAGTCTGGCGACCGCCGCGACGAGCGCCGGCGTCAGAGCCACCAGGCCGAGCTGGGTGACCAGGGCCGAGGTCGCGATCCAGCCGAGCTCGTGACCGGCGCTCACGACGGTCGCCGCCGTGCCCGCGACGACGAGCACGATCCCGGGCAGCGGCCGGCCCGCGCGCTCACGGCCTCGCTCGCGCCTGCCCGACAGCACGGCGACGGGGTCCGTACGGCTCGCCGCGACGGCCGGGGCGAGTGCGGCCAGCAACCCGGCGACGACGCCCAGCGCCGCGGCCGTCGCGACGGCCGCCCAGGGGGCGGTGAACGGGGGGAGCAGGTATCCGGCCCGCTGCTCCAGCAGCGGCCGCGCGAGCCAGGCCGCGCCGACGCCCAGGGCCGCGCCGGGCACCGAGGCGGCGACGCCGAACAGCAGGCCGTCGGCGAGCGCGATCGTCCGCAGGTGCCCGGGGGAGCCGCCCTGGACGGCCACCAGCGCGAACTCGCGCGACCTGCGCAGCCGCCCCACGGCGAAGGCCGGCCCGGCCAGCAGGACGACCTCCAGCAGCATGATCGCGACCCAGGGCGCGGTCTGCGGGAGGGAGGGCCCACGCGACGGCGGCTCGTCCGGCCGGACCCCGTCGAGGACGGCGCGGCTGACGACCACGAGGCCGCGTGCGTTGAGCCGACGCACGTCCGCCCACGTCACCGGACGCGGTGTGTCCACGAGCCAGGCGTGCGACATCAGCGTGGGATCCAACCGCCCGAACGCGCTGTCGGGCAGGCTGCCGGGGAAAACCATGAGGTCGGGCGGGATCCCCATCAGGTCGAACAGGGCGACGCCGACGACCCGGAGCGGGCGGCGTTCCTCCCCGGCGAAAAGCGTGACGCCGGGAGCCGTGTCCGAGCCCACCATCGCGGCGGACACGACGGCCTCGCCGGGTGCGGCGGGCAGCCTGCCCGCGGTCAGCCGGAAGGTGCCCCGGGACAGCGGATCACTGAGATCGACCTGACGGATGTGCCCCCTGCGGTACCCCTGCGGAGTGAGGTATCGGAAATCCGCCTGGGCGACCGGGATGACCCGGCTGCCGGGGGAGAGGACCGCCGTGATCTCGGCCTTGGTGAACGGCGTCTGCTTCCGCCCGTCCCACCAGGAGACCTCTTCTCCCCACACGTCCTGGGTGAGGTTCGCCCACTCGTGGGCGCCGATCATCAGTGCGTCGGCCTGCCCGAGCGGGTAGCGCTGACGATCGGGCATCGGCCCTGGGCCGAAGACGGCGCTCAGCACGAAGGAGGCGAGGGCGACCGGAAGCCCGATCATCGCGAGGATCAGCGCGCTGCGCCACTTCGACCGCCGGGCGTTGCGGCGGGAGATCCGCAACGCGG
The DNA here is from genome assembly GCF_014892245.1 of Microbispora sitophila. Lineage (NCBI taxonomy): Bacteria > Bacillati > Actinomycetota > Actinomycetes > Streptosporangiales > Streptosporangiaceae > Microbispora > Microbispora sitophila. Next base: position 130,493 of record NZ_JADBGC010000020.1, read on the forward strand.
CCCTGACACCCTTCATCGGGCGGTCTCCATCTGGTCGGCGGAGTCGACGATCTGCCCGTCCTTGAGGAAGACGACGCGGTCGGCCCAGGCGGCGTAGCGCGGCTCGTGCGTGACCAGCAGCACGGCGGCCCCCGCGTCGGCCCGCTGCCGGAGCACCTGGATGATCTCGTCGCCCGCCCGGGTGTCGAGGGCGCCCGTCGGCTCGTCCGCCAGGAGCAGTCGCCGTTCTCCGACCAGCGCCCGGGCGATCGCGGCCCGCTGGCGCTGGCCGCCCGACAGGTTGTCGGGGAACCGCTCGCCCAGGTCGGCGAGCCCGACCTCCTCCAGCACCGCCATGGCCTCCCGCCTGGCCTTCGCCGTAGGGACGCCGTCCAGCTCGCGCGGCAGCGCGACGTTCTCCGCGACGGTCAGCGACGGGATGAGGTTGAGGTCCTGGAAGACGTAGCCGGCGCTCCTGCGGCGCATCGCGGCCAGTTGCTTGAAGGACAGATCCCGCAGCTCGCGGCCTTCGAGCGTCACCGACCCCTCCGTCGGGCGGTCCAGCCCGCCGGCGAGGTTGAGCAGGGTGGACTTGCCGGACCCGGACGGGCCCATGACCGCGACCAGCTCCCCGGCGCCGACGTCCAGGCTGACGCCCCGCAGCGCGTGGACGGCCACCGCCCCCTCGCCGTGGACGCGTACGACGCCGGTCATGCGCACGACCGGCGCGCCGTCCGCTGCGGGCAACCGGTCCGGAGGTCGGTTCTCTGTCACGGAATCTCCTCGGAGGGACGGGCGAGGACGGCCTCGCAGTGGTCGAGCCAGCGCTGCTCGGCCTCGGCATGGAAGATCATCGAATCGATGACCAGGCGCTGTGCGGTCTCGGCGGAGGCGTCGAGACTCCGCATGGCGCGGGTGAGCTCCTGCAGGCTCCGCATCGTCGCGGACCGCTGGGCCCGGATGACCGCCGCCACGTCCACGCCGGGCGTGGTGACCGCCATCGCGAGCTTGATGACGAGCTCGTCGCGGGGCCGGTCGGCCCGGGAGACGGGCTTGGCGAACCACCGGTCGAGCTCGTCGCGGCCTTCGGGCGTGATGGCGTAGCGGACCCGGCCCTGCTCGTCCTGGTCGCCCTGGTCGTCGCGGGACACCAGGCCGTCGCGTTCGAGGCGGGACAGCGTCGTGTAGACCTGCCCGATGTTCAGTGGCCAGGTCGTCGCCGTGGACGCCTCGAACTCGGCCCTGAGCTGGTAGCCGTAGCGCGGGCCCCGGCTCAGCAAGGCGAGCAGGCCGTGTCGTACCGACATGAATACTCAGTATGCATACTGAGTATGCTCTCGTCCGCTGGTCGTCAGGAAAATCTCGGAAAACCGGGAAAAGACGAACGGCCGGCGCCGCGCGGAGGCGGCACCGGCCGGAAGCAGATCAGTGGATAAGGGGATCAGCGGCGGATGGCCTTGGCGAGGATGGCGACGAAGGCCGCGAAGCCCAGCCCCCCGACGAGGATGGGCGCCATGATGACGGCGTCGGGATCGGGGCCGGTCAGGTAGCGGACGCCCATGCCGATGAACAGCAGGCCGCACAGCAGGGCCATCCAGTCCGTACGGTGCACCCGGCGCGGGCGCTCGGGCTTCGACTCAGGCCGCACGGCGCACCTCCACGTCGCCGATACCGGCCTTGACGTGCAGCTCGATCGTCGGCGCGTCGCCCTCGACGGGCGTCTCCGGCTCCAGGACCCGGTCGAAGCTGACGTCCGTACCGTCCTCGACCTTCTGGTCGATCTTCACTTCGCCCAGTTTGGAGGAGCCGTGCACCTCCACGCGGGCGGTCGCCGGGACGATCACCGTGAGCTGTCCCATCGACACCGAGGCGTCGAACCTGACCCGGCTGCCCGGTCTGAGCGTCACGTCGCTCAGGTCGAGCTTGCCTTCGCCGATGCCCAGTTCGTAGGTGCCGGGCGACTGGACGGAGCCGACGGGGTGCCAGACGAAGCTGCCGACCTTGCGGGGGATGCCGTTCACCGTCGAGCTTCCCACCAGTACGAGGGCCACGATCGTCCCGGCGGCGACCAGCGCCGCGCCCCGGCCGAACCACGCGGCGACCAGCAGGCCCGCCCCGATCGTGACGAGGACCGCCCCGCCGACGACCGGCAGGCCGACCGAGCCGGAGCCGGTCCGCTGCATGGTGACCATGATCCCTCCAACGATCAGGGCGAGACAGATGGTGAGGCCGCCGATGAACGACCTGGGGCGCTTGGGCTTCGCCGGCCGCGCGGGCGGTGGCGTGGGCGGGGCGTAGGGGCTCGGCGGGTAGGGCGCGGCGTACGGCTGGTACGGCTCGCGCCTTGTGTAGGGGCCGTGGGGGGCGAAGGGCTCTCCGGCTCCGTACCCGTGCCCTCCGGCTCCGTACCCGTGCCCTCCGGCTCCGTGTCCCATGCCATGCCGGTGCTCCTGAGCGCCGCCGTGGCCGTACGCGCCCGCCCGCGCTTCGCGGGCCAGATCGGACAGCCGCCGGTAGCCGTCGCCGGCCGGAGCGGCGGAGGGCCCCGGCGCTCCGGAAGCCCAGCCGGCCGGCGCCCCGTAGACGTCCGGTCCCGGTGTGTTCGGGCCTGGGGTGTTCGGTCCCGGTGTGTTATGCGGTGGATTCGGGTCTGGGGCGGGCTCCGCGGCCAGCCGGGCGACGGACTCGAAGGGCCGGGTCGGCGGGTCGCCGTCGGCCCGCCCCGCCGGTGCCGCCGCGTCTCCGGCGACGGCCTCCTGGACGAGCGTGTCGTCCACGGCCGCGCCCTTCGTGCCCAGGTCCTGCGGGGTTGTGTCCTTCGCCACCGGATCCTGGATGAGCGTGTCGTGGATCGCGGTGTCGTCCGCGGCCGCGTTCTGGACCATCGCGTCCTGGATCGCGGTGTCGCCCGCGGCTCTGTCCGCGGTGGCGCCGGGGGTGTCGGGGCCGGGAGCCGCCGTGTCCGTCGCGGCCCGCTGCGCTGCGGCCCCCTGCGCTGTGGCCCCCTGTGCTGCGGCCCCCTGCGGCGCCTGTGCCTGTGCCTGCGGTGCCTGTGCCTGCGGTGCCGGTGTCTCCCGCAGCGGTGTCTCCGCCATCGGCGCTCCCGCACCGGGGGCGCCGGTCGTCGCCCCGTACGGCTCACTTGTGGGTGGCGCGGTGAAGGGCGCGAACGGCGCGAAATTCGGGGTGGCCCGGGTCATACCGCGCCGTCCGGTCGCCCGCTCGGGCATCGACTTGGCCATCATCAGCAGATCGACGCCGCGCGCGTGGGCGGCCATCAGCACGATGGCCAGCAACGTGCCGACCACGATCGTGCCGCGGTTGATCCCCCCGGACGCGACGTTGATGATCAGGCCGAACGCGAAGACCGCGGCCAGCAGCGCGAGCACGGTCTCGGCGTCGAACATCCGCCGGGTCCACTGCTCCAGGTGGCCGGGGCGGCCGCCCGGCTGGCGCATCAGCAGGAACGCCGCGACGTACAGCATGACGCCGATGCCGGAGGCGAGCACCAGCACCGCGAAGCCGATCCGGAAGAGCACGGGGTCCATGCCGGTGAACCTGCCGAGCCCCGCGCAGACGCCCGTGATCATGCGCCCGTCCCGGGAGCGGCTCAGCGCCTTCTCGGGCTCGGGCATGCCGGCGGGGTCGGGAGCGGGGGTCGGTGGTGCCTCGGTCATGGTCCCATCCTGGCCTCGCCCGCCGTGCCCCTGCCATCGGGGGAACCCCTGACTCGTCCCCGACCCCTCAGGGGTGGCGTCAGGGCATGCCCTGATGCGCTCATGGCGTGTGACGTGTGACGATGCTTCCCGAGATGTCTGAGATGCCTAACGCCCCCGCGGCGTATCCCCGGATGGTCCGGCCCGCCTCTGGCCGGGTGGTCGCGGGCGTCGCCCAGGGTGCCGCCGCCCAGCTGCGGCTCGACCCCGTCGTGCTGCGCCTCGCGTTCGTGCTGCTCACCGTCGTCGACGGGCTGGGCGTCGTGGCGTACGCCGCGCTGTGGATGTTCACCCCCAAGGAGGAGGTGAAGGGCCGGGAGCCGGCCCGCGAGTGGGGCCAGCTCGCCGCGTACGGCGTGCTGTGGCTGGCGCTGGCGGGCTTCGCGTGGATGACGGGCGCCTCCAGCGGCGGGTTCGGCACGTGGCCGATCGCGGTCGGCGGCATCGGCGCGCTGATCCTGTGGCAGCAGGCCGACCCGGGGCGGCGGCAGCGGTGGATGTCCGGCGCGGTCAAGCAGGTCAGCACGACCTGGGTGCGCACCGGCATCGGGGCGCTGCTCGTCGTCGTGGGCGCGATCGGCTTCCTGGCCGCGAGCGGCGAGCTGGCCAAGGCCAGGACCGGGCTCGTGTTCACCGCGGTCGTCGTCGGCGGCATGCTGATGATCGCCGCGCCCTGGCTGGCGTCGCTCGTGAAGGAGCTCCAGCGGGAGCGCACCGAGCGCATCAGGCAGGAGGAGCGGGCCGAGGTGGCCGCCCACGTCCACGACTCGGTGCTGCACACGCTGACCCTCATCCAGCGCAACGCCCACGACGCGCGGGAGGTCGCCCGGCTCGCCCGGTCGCAGGAGCGGGAGCTGCGCAACTGGCTCTACCAGCCCAAGCAGGACGCCGACGCCACCCTCGCCGCGGCCGTACGGCGGGTCGCGGCCGAGGAGGAGGACGCGCACGGCGTGCAGATCGAGGTGGTCTGCGTGGGCGACTGCGAGCTGAACGAGGGCCTGGTGGCCCTGCTGCACGCCGCCCGGCAGGCGATGGTCAACGCGTGCAAATACAGTGGGGCTCCGGTCGTCTCCGTCTACGCCGAGGTCGAGCCCGACGAGGTGACGGTGTTCGTCCGGGACCGGGGCAAGGGCTTCGTGCTCGACGACGTCCCCGGGGACCGGATGGGCATCCGCCAGTCGATCATCGGCAGGATGGAGCGCAACGGGGGAAGCGCCCGGGTCAGGACCGAGCCGGGCGACGGAACCGAGGTCATGCTGACCATGAAGAGGGAGCAATGAAGACCGTACGCGTGCTGATCGTCGACGACCACCGGCTGTTCCGGTCCGGCGTGCGGGCCGAGCTGGGGCCGTCGATCCAGGTGGTCGGCGAGGCCGAGGACGTGGAGTCGGCGGTGACGGCGATCGGCGAGCTGCAGCCCGACGTGGTGCTGCTCGACGTGCACATGCCGGGCGGCGGCGGCCAGGAGGTGCTGCGGCGCGTGCTCGGCTCGGGCTCCCAGGTGCGCTTCCTCGCGCTGTCGGTGTCGGACGCGGCCGAGGACGTGATCGGGGTCATCCGGGGCGGCGCCCGGGGCTACGTGACCAAGACGATCAGCGGTGCTGAGCTGACCGACGCGATCATCCGGGTGTCCGAGGGCGACGCGGTGTTCTCGCCGCGGCTGGCCGGGTTCGTGCTCGACGCGTTCGCCTCGACGGAGGCCCCGCCCATCGACCCGGAGCTCGACTCGCTCACCCAGCGGGAGCGCGAGGTGCTGCGGCTGATCGCCCGGGGTTACGCCTACAAGGAGATCGCCAAGGAGCTGTTCATCTCGGTGAAGACGGTCGAGACGCACGTGTCGAGCGTGCTGCGCAAGCTGCAGCTGTCCAACCGCCATGAGCTGTCGCGCTGGGCCACCGCCAGACGTCTGGTCTGAACCCATCTGTGCGTACCCGTCTGGTGCGATCGCCCCCTCACGTGCGACGCTCAGTTAATGGGCCGTGACGTACCCTCCGTCTCCTTCAGCCGGGAGGACCGCCGTCGCTACCGGGACAAGGTGAAGCTGTCGCTGGACGTCCTGGCCGAGATGCTGCGGGAGTCGCGGTTCGGGTTCGACCGGCCCCAGATGGGCCTGGAGATCGAGCTGAACCTGGTCGACTCCCGGGGCGAGCCGGCGATGAAGAACGCCGAGGTCCTGGCCGCCATCGCGGAGCCCGACTGGGCGACGGAGCTGGGCCAGTTCAACGTCGAGATCAACATCCCGCCGCAGGTGCTGTCCGGCGAGGGCAGCCGCCTGCTTGAGGAGTCCGTACGGCTGCGCCTCAACCGGGCGCAGGAGCGGGCGGCGCGCGTCGGCGGGCAGCTCATGCTGGTCGGCATCCTGCCGACGCTGCGCGAGAGCGACGTCAGCGAGGGGACGCTGTCGGCCAACCCCCGCTACAAGCTGCTGAACGAGCAGATCTTCGCCGCCCGGGGCGAGGACCTGCACCTCATGATCGAGGGGGTGGACCGGCTCGACACCTACGCCGACAGCATCACTCCCGAGGCGGCGTGCACGAGCGTGCAGCTTCACCTGCAGGTCAGCCCCGAGACGTTCGCGGACCACTGGAACGCGGCCCAGATCATCGCCGGTCCGCAGGTCGCGGTCGCCGCCAACTCGCCGTTCCTGTTCGGCAAGGAGCTGTGGCGCGAGACCAGGATCAGCCTGTTCGAGCAGGCCACCGACACCCGGCCCGAGGAGCTGAAGACCCAGGGCGTGCGGCCGCGCGTCTGGTTCGGGGAGCGGTGGATCACGTCGGTCTTCGACCTGTTCGAGGAGAACGTCCGCTACTTCCCCGCGCTGCTCCCCCTGTGCGACGAGGAGGACCCGAGGCGGGTCATCGACGAGGGCGGGGTGCCCGAGCTGCACGAGCTGCGCCTGCACAACGGCACCGTCTACCGCTGGAACCGGCCCGTCTACGACGTCTCCGACGGCGTCCCCCACCTGCGGGTGGAGAACCGCGTGCTGCCCGCCGGGCCGACGGTGGCCGACATCGCGGCCAACGCCGCGTTCTACTACGGGCTCATGCGCGTGCTCCCGGCGGCCGAGCGGCCCGTGTGGACGCGCATGTCCTTCGCGGCCGCCGAGGACAACCTCCGCAACGCCGCGCGGCACGGCCTCGACGCCCGCCTCTACTGGCCGGGCCTGGGGGAGGTGCCCGCCGCCGAGCTGATCCTGCGCAGGCTGCTGCCCATGGCCTATCACGGGCTCGACCTGTGGGAGGTCGACCCGGTCCAGCGCGACCGGCTGCTCGGCATCATCGAGCGGCGCTGCGTGACCGGCCGTACGGGGGCGGACTGGCAGGTCAGGACGGCCCGCGCGTTCGGCGGGGACCACGAGGCGCTGCGCCGCATGACCCTCCGCTACCTGCAGCACATGCACACCAACGAGCCCGTCCACACCTGGGGCATGTGAGACGCTCGCGTTCGGCGGCGGCGCAAATCTTTGCCGCACAAATGGGTATTCACACGGAAATGACCCGCCGAACACTGGCCGCGCTCCTGATCCTGGTGGTCCTCGTGGCCTCCTGCGGCACACTCACCGGCTCCCCGCCCGATCGGGCGCAGCCGGGGGACGCGGCGTCCCGGGGGACGCCGTGCGAGGGCACGGGCGACGACTTCCCCGGCGACGTCAAGCTGGCCCGGTGCCTCACCGAGTGGTTCTGGTCGCAACGCTTCCAGGAGAGCGGCGGCACCTACCGCCCGATCACCCGCTTCGTCGCCTACCAGGGGAACAACGGCCCCGACTGCGGCGGGCAGCCGGCCGTGCCCGAGAACGCCTTCTACTGTCCGTACGGCCATTTCATCGCCTACGACGCGACCTGGCTGAAGGCGATGTACGACCAGATGGGCGACGGCGCGGTCTACGTCGTGATCCCGCACGAACTGGGGCACGCCGTGCAGGCCCAGCTCATCGAGGACTTCCGCTTCAACGTGCAGCGGGAGCTCCAGGCCGACTGCTATGCGGGCGCCGCGCTGAGCGGCCTGATCCGGGTGGGAGTGCTGGGCGCGGAGCAGGGCGACGAGGAGGAGCTGCTCACCAACCTCCAGGCGGCGGGCGACCCCACCGACGTCTGGTGGGCGCCGGACGCCCACGGCACCCCGCGACAGCGCCAGCAGTACTTCGCCCACGGCTACACCGAGGGTGTGGGGACCTGCTGAGGGTGCGGGCGTCAGGCGGCAACAGGTGAGGTGACGAAGGCGAACTCTGACCGGGTTTCGACCCGGACCGGACCCGTGCCGCCGGAGTCTTCGCCGAACCCTTTCGGCCAGGACTGAAAGGCGTTGCGGTTAGCCCCTTACGGGACATCTCATTGATCTCGGAGAGAGGAACGAATCGCCTGTCTCAGCCGAAGTCGCGTTCAGCATCCGCGTGCTGCGCCTGGCTGTCGGTGCACGCTGTCGAAGAATTCCTGAGAGGGGAAAGATGCGATCCATCCGTAAGTCTCTGTCGGTTGCCGCCGCTGCGGGGGCTTTCGCCGCCGGCACATTGACAGGCGTTTTCGCGGCAGCTCCCGCCAACGCCGCTGTTTCCGAGTGCGTCAACGGCGCCAACGGGTTCGTGGACATCGCCTACAACAAGACCGGGACGGTCGCTTACAGCGTCGACCTCGGAGGTGGGAGAAAGGCGCAACTGCACTACGGCTCGATCAGCGGTGTCCAGCGCGGATGGGCCATCATCAGGGGCACCACGAAGAAGGGCGACAAGGTCTGGATGGACTGGACCACGACCGCCACAAACGGCGGCTGGCTGCAGTGCGGTCCTTTCACGGTTCAGGCGGACGGCCTGACGAACACGAGCGCGGCCCAGAAGACGAGTTCGAAGGATGGTTACTGGTTCCGCGCCTGCGGGCAAATCGTCGGCGGAACCACGCGGTGCACTCCCTGGTGGTAGCCCTCCGCAGGGCAGCCGGCCCGTAAGCCAGATCTGGCAGGTGGCTGGTGCGCGTATCAAGGGTTTCGAGGGTCCGCTGTCGCCGCAGCGGACCCCTGCCGCTTGAGGGCGCGGGCCGCCCGGACGAATACGCACGTGGTCAAGGTGATCCCGTTCGCGGTGGCAGCCAGATGTGTGCCTCATCCGGGAAAACCGAATGTGCGAGCGGCACACGCATCGAAAACGGCCGCGCAGATCGCGAGGGGACTCAGCCTCCTCATGTTCCTTCCTGGCCGGCCTTATCGCCGTGATCGGGCTCGTATATCTCGACTCCCGTCGAAGACGTCTTCGACCGGAACCTGCGGCCAGGCGAACAAATTCTGCAGCCCGCCGGCGGCCGGCTCGGTCTCCAGCGATTCGCCGTGACGTCGGCGGAAAGGAAGGCCGAGTATACGAATCCCCGCCTCACGGCTTGTCGCATCCGTCGCGGGCGTGGCGGCGATCTTCTCCGGTCGCCATTTCGGCACGGGTGCCGTACAAGAGGCTCCTCCCGTTCACCCCGCCGCCGGCCTTGTGAATGCCGGACCCCTCGTACGCTCCGGGGCTGATGGGAGCATGGCGGGCATGACGACGAACCGGACGAGGCGGGCGGGCGTGCTCGGAGCCGCTCTCGGGGTGCTCGCGGCGGCGAACGTGCTCAACAACCGCGTCGCCAGGCGGTGGGCTCCGCTGACCTCGGCGGTCGCGACCGGCGCGCTGCTGGCGCTCGCCCGGCGCGAGGGGCTGACCTGGCAGGAGCTGGGCTTCCGCCGCGCCCGCGCCGGCGCCGTGACCGGGGGCGCGCTCGCCGCCGGCGTCGTGGCCGTGTACGCCGCCGGGGTGGCCAACCCCCGCACCCGCGCGCTCTTCCACGACGAGCGCGCCCTCGCGTTGTCGCGCCGCCGGGTGCTGGAGGAGGCCCTGGTGCAGGTGCCGTTCGGGACCGTGCTGCTGGAGGAGGCAGGCTTCCGCGGCGTGCTGCCCGCCCTGCTCGGCCGCTCGCTTCCGGCCCGTGCGGCGGTCGCCGCCTCGGCCGCCCTGTTCGGGCTGTGGCACGTGCTGCCCGCCATGGACATGGCCAGGGCCAACCCCGCACTCGGCCGGCTGACCGCCGGAGAGGCCCCGGACGAGGCCGCCCCCCTGATGAAGGCGGGACAGCACGTGAAGGCGGGGCAGCTCGCGGAGACGGGTCGGCTGGTGGCGGGGACGGTGGCGTCCACCGCGGTCGCCGGGCTTGTGTTCCACGGGCTGCGCCACCGCGCCGGGCTGCTCGCCCCCGCGCTGCTCCATCTGGCGACGAACTCCCTCGGCTACGCCGCCGCCCGGGTGGCCCGCGGCCTGGATCAGCCCTCGCGGGGATCGGCCAGGCCGGTCCGGTAGGCGTACGCGACCGCCTGGGCCCGATCGCGCACCCGCGCCTTGGCGAAGAGGTTGTTGATGTGCGTCTTGACCGTGGCCTCGCTGATGAACAGGGCGGCGGCGATCTCGGCGTTCGACATGCCGCGCGCGATGAGCCGCAGCACCTCGGCCTCGCGCGGAGTCAGCCCGTCGGGCGGCGTCCCGGCGCCGGACGATGTCCCGGCATATGGCGGCGTTCCCGCTCTCGGCGTCCGGTTCGCTCGGGGCGCCTGGCGGGTGTGGCGCGGCGAGAAACGCGACCGTTGAGCGGGCGCGGCGGCCGTGCCGGGCGTTTCGCCGGGCGGTGCGGTGCCGGTGACGGTGTTCAGGAGGCGGCGCTGCACGCCGGGGTCGAGTTGGGCGTCGCCGTTCATGACCGTCGTGACGGCGCGGGCGATCTCCTCGGCGTCGGCGCTCTTGGTGAGGAAGCCGCGCGCCCCCGCCCGGAGCGCGGCGAAGACCGACTCGTCGTCGGTGTATGTCGTGAGCACCACGACCTGGGTGTCCGGGAACTCGGCGCGGATCCTGCGGGTGGCCTCCACGCCGTCCATCCGGGGCATGCGCAGGTCCATGAGCACGACGTCGGGCCGTTCGGCCGTGACCAGGCGGAGCGCGGCCTCGCCGTCGGACGCCGACCCCACCACCTCGATGTCCGGCAGCAGGCCGAGCAGCAGGACGAGCCCGTCGCGCACCACGGCCTGGTCGTCGACCACGAGCACGCGGGCGGTCATGCCGGCACCCGCAGCCGGACCCGGAAACCGTCCTCGGTCTCGCCGGCCTCCAGGGTGCCGCCCAGGAGTTCGGCGCGTTCGCGCATGCCCACGAGACCGTATCCTCCCCCCGGCGTCCCGGGCTCGTCACTCGGAGGGTTGACGACCTCCAGTTCGCACTCCCGGTCGCCGAAGCTGAGCCGTACGGTGGCGGGGGAGCCGGGGGCGTGCCGCCGCACGTTGGTCACGGCCTCCTGAGCGGTGCGGATCATCGCCAGCTCGGTCTCGGGCGGCAGGCGGCGTTCGAACCCGGAGACGACGACGGCGCACTCCTCGCCGGTCGCCTCGCGGAACTCCTGGGCGAGCGCGTCCAGCGCGGCGGGCAGCGGCTGGGCGTCGTCACGGAGCGCGGCCACGGCCCTGCGCGCCTCTTCGAGGCCCTTCTTGGCCAGCTCGCGGGCGCGTTCCACCCGGTCGAGCGCCTCCTGCGACCGGTCGGCGCGCAGCAGCAGCCGGGCGCCTTCGAGGTGCACGATCTGCGCGGACAGGGAGTGCGCCAGGATGTCGTGGATCTCCCTGGCGATCCGGGCGCGTTCGGCCAGCACGGCCTCGCCCGCCTGAGCGGCAGTGGCGGCCCTGCGCTGCCTGATGGCGTAGGCGACCGCGAAGACCACGCAGATCGAGACGCACAGGCTGAGGTCGCGCTGCTGCGCGTCGGGGGTGGCCGGCGGCAGCAGTCCCGTGACGCTCGCCCCCAGGCCCACCAGGGCCAGCAGCAGGAGCGGCAGCGACCAGCTGAGCGGGTGTCGTACGGCGGCGGCCCCGACGCTGAACATGAGCACGGCGACGGCCGGGCCGCTGTCCGAGACCATGTCGAGGGCGATGGTCGCCACGAGGGTGAGCCCGATGAGGACGGCCTCCGCCGGCCCGTCGTTCCACGGTCCCGGCAGGATCGGCCGCAGCCGGATGACGACCATGAGGGTCAGTGCGAGGGCGATCGTGGCGGTCAGTGCGGTGACGGCGAGCGGGTCACCGGTCAGGCCGAACCCCGGCGTGCTGGTCGCCTGCCCGCCGACCAGCAGGGCGATCACGGCCAGCCGCAGGCACGCGCCGGCGATGGCGTTCCTGCGGTGGGACTCCGGGCCGGCCTGGACATGTCCGTCACGACTGGGCACGTCCCGACGTTAGCGGGCCGTCTGGACACCCGATACGGGGACGGTGGGCAGGGCGCTCGCCCGCCGGGCGACGACCAGGAACTGGACGCCGAGGGTCACCCCGACGAACAGGAGCACGGAGGTCTGCGACGAGGCGAGGCCGAGGAGGGAGGTCAGGGCGATCATCGCGATGCGGACGGCGATGGAGCCCACCCAGGCGATCAGGGTCGTGACGTTGCCCTGCGACCACGCCACGCCGTGCTGGTCGCGCCACACCCGCGTCGTCATGGCCCGCAGCACGCCGAGGCCGGCGGCCACGAGGAGTTCCGCGACGAGCACGGCGATGCTCAGCGCCGTGTGACGGGGATCGACGAGCGCGCCGCCGCCGAGGCCGCCCACGACCATCACGGCGGCGATGATCAGACCCACGGGCCTGCCGACCGGCCTCGGCTTCATCTGCCGGTAGATCAGAAGGGCGAGGACGGCGAGGGCGACGACGACGATCTGTGCGTTTTCCATGCGCACGACGGTAGGAAGACCGGGCGCGCACCGGATCGGCGCGCGGGTGGAGAACCGGGGTGGAGATCAGGCGATCTCCACCCGCGGGTGGAGGGCCCGGCCGCCCTGCTCAGGCGGTGATCACACGCTGGAACGCCTCGGCATACGAGCCCTCGGGGAGGCCCGCGGCGGCGGCGTGACCGGAGAGCCAGCCCTTGACCATGCCGTCCAGGTCGGGGACGTGCGCGGTCTGGCTCTCGTGCGCGCGCAGCGCGGCGATCTTGCGGTCCACGGTGGAGGTGACGTCGACGTAGTGGTTGACGGTCATCCCGCCCGTGAGCCACACCTCGCGGACGGTCCAGGCCTCCAGGCCCTCGTCGGCCAGCAGTTCGGGGAAGGTGTAGGGGTTGCGCGCGTCGGGGTAGACCGCGTCGAGAGTGGCGCCGCCGACCGCGCGGTGGTCGGGGTGGCTGGGGCCGAGCCGCTCGTAGTTGCGCTCCGGGGCCGAGGTGATGACGAGGTCGGGCCGCACCTGGCGGATCACCCGCGTGATGTCCCGCCGCAGGCCGAGCGTCTGCTCGACCACGCCGTCCTGGTAGCCCAGGAAGCGCAGGTCGGTCACCCCGACGCACTTGGCGGCGGCCGTCTGCTCCGCCCGGCGCAGCGCGGCCATGCCGCCGTTGTCCACCGCCCGGTCGAACCCGCCCGCGTCGCCATCGGTGACCAGGCAGTACACCACCTCGGCGCCCGCCTCGGTCAGCCTGGCGACCGTTCCCGCGCCGCCGAAGTCGATGTCGTCGGGGTGCGCGACGACCACCAGCACCTTCTTGATTTCCGCCTCGTCCAGCACGAGCAGCCTCCTCAGGGTCCGGCACATCACCTTAAACGGGACTTGCCGGGCGAGTGGGCTCCGGATGTCGGCGCGCGGTCATAACCTAAGGAGGTGTCCACCCGAGCCGCCACTCATCCGTTGCTCGACGGCCTCAACCCGCAGCAGCGGGACGCCGTCATCCACCAGGGCAGTCCGCTGCTGATCGTCGCCGGGGCCGGCTCCGGGAAGACCAGGGTGCTGACGCACCGCATCGCGTACCTGCTGGCGGAGCGTGACGTCCAGCCGGGGGAGATCCTCGCGATCACCTTCACCAACAAGGCCGCCCGCGAGATGAAGGAGCGGGTCGACAAGCTCATCGGGCCGCGGTCCAGGGCCATGTGGGTCATGACGTTCCACAGCGCCTGCGTGCGGATCCTGCGGCGCGAGGCGAAGCGGCTGGGCTTCTCCTCCAGCTTCTCGATCTACGACCAGGCCGACTCCCAGCGGCTCATGGCGATGGTGTGCCGCGAGCTCGACCTCGACCCCAAGCGCTACCCGCCGCGGTCCTTCTCGGCCCAGGTCAGCAACTTCAAGAACGAGCTGATCGACTACGAGACGGCGGCCGACCGGGCCTCGACCCATCTGGAGCGCACGCTCGCCGAGGCGTACCGCACCTACCAGCGGCGGCTCACCGAGGCCGGCGCGATGGACTTCGACGACCTGATCATGCTGACGGTCACGCTGTTCCAGCTCTTCCCCGACGTGGCCGAGCACTACCGGCGGCGGTTCCGGCACGTGATGGTCGACGAGTACCAGGACACCAACCACGCGCAGTACATGCTGATCCGCGAGCTGGTCGGGCGGCCCGAGGTGCGCACCGCCGACGGCGACGTGGTGCGGGAGGGCGTCGAGCCCTCCGAGCTGGTGGTCGTCGGCGACGCCGACCAGTCGATCTACGCCTTCCGCGGCGCGACGATCCGCAACATCCTGGAGTTCGAGCGCGACTATCCGGACGCGCGGACGATCCTGCTGGAGCAGAACTACCGCTCCACGCAGACGATCCTGAACGCCGCCAACTCGGTCATCTCCCGCAACGAGGGCCGCAAGCCGAAGAACCTGTGGTCCGACCAGGGTGCGGGCCCGAAGATCATCGGCTATGCGGCCGACAACGAGCACGATGAGGCCATGTTCGTCGCGCAGGAGGTCGACCGGCTCAGCGACGACCACGGCGTCACCCCCGGCGACGTCGCGGTCTTCTACCGCACGAACGCCGCCTCCCGCGTGTTCGAGGAGATCTTCATCCGCACCGGCCTGCCGTACAAGGTCGTGGGCGGGGTGCGGTTCTACGAGCGCAAGGAGGTCAAGGACCTGCTCGCCTACCTGCGGGTCCTGGCCAACCCGAACGACACGGTGTCGCTGCGGCGCATCCTCAACGTGCCCAAGCGCGGCATCGGCGACCGCGCCGAGGCGATGATCGAGGCGTTCGCCAACCGGGAGCGCATCGGCTTCTGGGAGGCGCTGCGACGGGCCGAAGAGGCGCCGGGCGTGGCCACCCGCTCGCTGAACGCGATCCGCGACTTCGTCACGTTGCTGGACGAGTTGCGCGCCAAGGAGCTTCCGCTGTCCGACCTGGCCGAGGAGGTGTTGAGCGCCACCGGCTACCGGACGGAGCTGGAGACCTCGGGCGACCCGCAGGACGAGAGCCGGCTGGAGAACCTCAACGAGCTGATCTCGGTGGCCGCCGAGTTCGAGGAGGCGAACCCGGAGGGCACGCTCGTCGACTTCCTCGAGCAGGTCTCGCTGGTCGCCGACGCCGACCAGATCCCGGACGGGGACGACCGCGGCGGGGTGGTCACGCTGATGACCCTGCACACCGCCAAGGGCCTGGAGTTCCCCGTGGTGTTCCTCACGGGGATGGAGGACGGCGTCTTCCCGCACATGCGCTCGCTGAGCGACCCGAAGGAGCTGGAGGAGGAGCGCAGGCTGGCGTACGTCGGCATCACCCGGGCCAAGGAACGGCTCTACCTGTCCAGGTCGGCGGTCCGCTCGGCGTGGGGCGCGCCGTCGTTCAACCCCGCCTCGCGCTTCCTGTCGGAGGTGCCGGCAGAGTTGCTCGAGTGGCGCGGCGACCCGGGCAAGACCGCCTGGTCCGCCGCGACCTCCCGCCCGGCCGCCCGTACGGCTCCCGCGCAGAAGCCCGGCGGCCGGCAGATCCCGAACCTGTCGCCGGGCGACCGGGTCACCCACGACACGTTCGGGCTCGGCACCGTGGTGGCGGTGGACGGTCAGGCCGAGAAGACGCGAGTGAAGATCGACTTCGGGAGCGAGGGCGAGAAGACCCTGCTTCTCGCCTACGCGCCGATCGACAAGCTCTGATCCACAAGCTCTGACCGCCGCCGCCCGGGCCCTCGGCCACGGCCGGTCGTGCGGACCGCCGTGGGCCGAGGGTGCCATGGACGGAATGGCGGCACGGCGCGTTGCCGTGGGAAGGTCCTCGGCAGTGCGGCGGCCTCAGCTTCGAGCGCGCGAAGGAAACCGGCCCAGCGGATGCCGGGCTGGAAACGGGTGTTCTCGTGGGGGGCGGTGAGCGGCTCCGGACCCGGCTTTCCTTCTCGACCCGGATCGGGGCGGCACAGAGACCTCGATGGATCTGTGGCCGAGCCGCCGGGAGACCTCCTGGATGGAAACCTGGGGCGTCAGCGAGGACCGCGTCACGCCGACGGCCGATGGGTGCTGCCGAACCTTCTCGAGCCGTCCGCCTCCGCGCTCATAGATGCGGAAGGTGATGAATTGGAGTCGGACATCTTCACAATGCGACACTCGATGTATAACGTTCGTTGCATAACGGCGCTCCCGCTCCCCGACCTGCCGGTTCCTCGTGAGCGCGCCGGCGCCGACGTCCGTCGAGGAGGACTGTGTGCACACGAACGCCGCCAGGCTGAGAGACGCTTCTGCTTCCCCAATGACGTCTGACGAGGACCTCTGTTTCACTCCGGCGATCGATCTGGCGGCCGCGATCCGTGGCCGAGAGCTGTCTCCGGTCGAGCTCGTCGAAGCCGTCCTTGCCCGCATCGAACGTCTGCAGCCGCTGCTGAACTGCTTCGTCACGGTCCTCCCCGAGGAAGCCGTGAAAGCCGCCGAGGCGGCCGAGAAGCTCGTCATGTCGACACCCGCCGACGAGCTGCCGACGCTGCACGGTGTTCCGGTCACGGTGAAGGACCTGGAGGAGACGGCGGGAGTACGTACGACCTTCGGGTCACGCCACTTCGCCGAGTATGTACCGACGTGCAACGCCCCCATCTGGCAGCGCCTCAGCGACGCCGGGGCAATCCTGGTGGGGAAGACCACCACGCCGGAGTTCGGGATGGCAGGGGTCACCGAGAGCGGGCTGACGGGGATCACGAACAACCCCTGGGACCTCTCGCGCACCACCGGCGGCAGCAGCGGCGGCGCCGCGGCTGCGGTGGCGAGCGGCCTGGCGCCACTGGCCACGGGCAGCGACGGGGGCGGCTCCATCCGCGTGCCGGCGTCCATGTGTGGCGTCGTCGGACTCAAGGCCACCAGCGGCCGGATCCCCTTCGGCTCGGAGGGCGCCGGGGCGTACGAGACGGTGACGGTGACCGGGCCGATGACGCGGACCGTCGCGGATGCCGCCCTGGTGCTCGACGTGGTGTCAGGACCCCATGCTCTCGACGCCGTCTGTCTGCTGGATGAGGGGGCCGGCTACCTGGCGTCGCTCGCGGCCGCCTCGCTCACGGGCAAGCGGGTGGCATACAGCCCCGATCTTGGGTGGGGACCGGTCGATCCGGAGACCACTCGGGTCGTACGGGCGGCGGTTGAGCGACTCGCCTCGGACGGCGGCGCGGCCGTGGAACAGGTCGACATCAGCCTGCCGGATCCCTATGACTACTTCGAGAAGTGGTGGGGGCCCTACCTGTCCCAGGAGGTTGACGCCCTGGTCACGGAGGGCATTGCCCTGGCCGACCTCCCTCTTCAGATGCAGCGGTTCTACGAGCGGGCGTCCCGGCTCAGCGCCGGGGAATTCGCTCACGTCCAGATGGTGACGCGCACGCAGATCTTCCGGGCGTTCGCCGACCTCTTCGCCCGGTACGACCTGCTGGTCTGGCCGACCACGCCGATGCCCGCGTTCCCGCATCCCGGCCCGCTGGGCGGCCCGGCGGAGATCAACGGCGT
This sequence comes from Microbispora sitophila, assembly GCF_014892245.1. Classification (NCBI taxonomy): domain Bacteria; kingdom Bacillati; phylum Actinomycetota; class Actinomycetes; order Streptosporangiales; family Streptosporangiaceae; genus Microbispora; species Microbispora sitophila. The sequence goes on from NZ_JADBGC010000020.1 coordinate 147,883, forward strand.
TCCCGCCCGCTGGCCGGCCATGGAGAACCAGCGGCTCACCGAAGCAATCGCACACGCCGGCTGCCCGGCCATTACGGTGCCCGCCGGGTTCACCCGGGACGGCCTGCCGGTGGGCCTGCAGATCGCGGCAGCCCGCGGCGCCGACACGGCCGTGCTGCAAGCAGCCGCGGTTTTTGAGTCAATCGCGCCCTGGGCGCACCTTCGGCCCCAGTTCTGAGGAGACCTAATGTCCACCGACGTCAGCGTTCCCGCCGCCGGCCTGATCACGTGGCCGCCGGACATGGCCGATGCCTGGACCGTCGTACCGCGCACCACCTTGGCCGATTTCGCGGCCCGCTGTTTCGGCGCGGGCGGCGACGCGCCCGCGCTGATCTTCGACGACGGGGTCACGGTCAGCTTCGCCCAGTTGCACGAACGTATCGAGCGTTTCGCCGGCTTCCTCCGGTCCCGCGTGTCCGTCGGCGACCGGGTCGCCCTCGCCGTCGGCAACCGGGCCGAGTACCTGATCGCGTACTTCGGCATCGTCCTCGTCCGCGGCACGGTCGTCACGATGGGGTGCGACATCGGCCCTGCGGACGCCGCGCTCATGATCGACGATGCGGGATGCCGGCTCGCGGTGGCCGAGGGTCGCGCCGCCGAGGTCCTGCGCGGACTGGTCGGGGAGACCCCGCTGGAAGAGGTACTGGACGTGCGTGACGGTGAGCCGGACGGCCTGGCGCACCACTACCGGGACGCCTCTCGGCTGCCCCTGACAGAGGCGGCGTGCGAGATCGACGACCTGGTCGACATCGGCTACACCTCGGGAACGACCGGGATGCCGAAGGCTCTCGGCGGTGACCACGCCGAGCCGTTGCGCTACGTCGACGTGATCCTTCGTACCCGGCCGCTCGAAGCGGACGACCGCATCTTGGTGCCTTTGCAGTACCACTACGGCGACGGCCTCTATCTGACGCTGGCGTCCTGGCATGCGGGCGTCGCCGTCGTGGTGATGCGCAAGTTCAGTGTGTCTCGCTTCTGGACGGTCGCCAAGGAATTCGGCGTCACCCAGCTCTACACCATCGGGGCCATCCCCAACCTGCTGCTGGCCGCGCCCCCGGCACCGGCGGACCGGGACCACCACATCAGGGGCGCTCTGGCCGTCGGTGTTCCCGCCGGCAGGCACCGCGAGCTGAACGAACGGTTCGGGTTTCCCTGGTGCGAGATGTACGGATCCTCCGAGTCCGGTCCGGCGCTGTCCATGCCCGACGACGTCGCACAGGAGTACGTCGGATCGGGAGCCATCGGTGTGCCGTATCCGGACGTCCAGGCGCGGCTGGTCGACCCCGACGGCGTTGTCGTCGACGGACCCGGCCAGGGCGAGCTGGAGCTGACCGGTGAGATCGTCTTCACCGGCTATCTCGGCAACCCGGACGCCACCCGGCAGGTGCTGCACGACGGCTGGCTTCGCACTGGCGACCTGGCCCGCCGCGACGAGCGCGGCATGTACTACTTCGTCGGCCGGGTGAAGGAGCTGATACGCCGTGGCGGGCAGAACATCGCTCCCGCGGAGGTGGAAGCTGTGCTGCGCCTGCATCCGGCCGTCGTGGACGCCGCTGTCGTACCAGTCGAGGACGACCTCAGAGGCGAGGAGGTGCTCGCCTACGTACAGGTACGGGAGGGGTCCTCGGTCGATGCCGCCGAACTCGCGAAGTTCTGTGCCGGCCGGCTGGCCGCCTTCAAGGTTCCCCGGTACATCCGGCTGCGCACCGAGCCCTTCCCGAGGACGCCGAGCCAACGCATTCCCAAGAACAGGCTGAAGGTCGACGGCAAGCACCGCACGAGCGGCGCCTGGGATCGGATCAGCCGAGGTGTGGGCATCCGCCTTGCGTTCCACGAGCTGCCCACCGTCGTCGGGCAGACGTTCCTGAGTGACTGGCTGTCGATCGACGTGGACCACATCGCCATGTTCGAGGAATCGAGCCTGGTCAACCGCAACCCGTACAGCTACGAGCACGACCGGTATGGTGACGATCTGCTGGACGGCTTCCACCTCCTGAGCCTCCTGGACCACCTGACCAACCCGCTGCTGGTGGTGACGGGGGCCCGGGTGATGCCCTGGAACTACGGCCTCGACCGCCTCCGCTTCATCACCCCTGTCCGAGCCCACAACCGCATCCGGGCCCGGGGCGAGGTCGTCGAGGTGCGCGCCCGGACAGGCGGGTATCTCGTGCGCAGTTCCGTCACGGTGGAGCTGCAGGGAGCCGACCGGCCCGCCTACGTCGTCGACAGCTTGGTCTTCTGGCAGCTGGTGGAGTGATTCCCGCACCTTTGCCGTTTCGGACCGCTCAGACGCAGCCCCGGTATGATCCTCATGACGACGACCGAGGCGGGGCGATGGATCCGGATATGAACGGGCGAACCGGAGAGGCCGGCAGGCGCTGATGCCGCGCCTCGTCGACTCCGATGCCCGTCGCAGGGACATCCTGGAAACCGCTGTGGCGATCCTCGCCGAGTCCGGCCTGCAGGGACTCTCCTTTCGTGCCATCGCCCAGCGGCTGGGCGGGTCCTCCACCCTCGTCACGCACTACTACCGGTCCCGCCGGGACATGCTGGTGGATCTGACGAGCTACACGATCGAAAAGGGCAAGGCCCAACTGTCGGTCAGCGAGCACGACGTGGACGATCCGTTGGCCCGGTTGCACACGCTCCTGCTGTGGCTGGTCCCCGACGACCCGCAGAGCCTTCGGGAGGAGCACGCGCGGCTCAACCTCATGCAAGCCCGCGACAGCGAGCCCGAAATCGCGCACTTCTTCGAGGAATGGGAGCGAGAGGTGCGGCAGCTGCTCCGTTCCCACCTCGAACCGCTGGTGCCTGCAGCCGAAATCGACAGCGTCACGGACTTCCTGCGGACCGTCACGAACGGCCTCTGCCTGGGCGCGGTCGAACATCCCGACAAGTGGACACCCGAACGGCAGGAAGCAGTGGTCGCGCGCGCGATCGACGGGCTCCGCTCCGTCGTTTCCTGATCTTGGCAGAGAGCGCAATCGGCTCTCGTCCTCATCCGCTTCTTGTGCGCGTGGAGCCATCGACCTATGGTGTGAAACACGCGTTGTATGACGCACTGAATAAATCGGCCGCTGATCAAGTGGCCTCTGTTTCCCGCTCTGCACGGAGTCACTGTGGCGATGCCGAGCCGTCGCGCACAGCCTCATTCGCCATCCCCTGGAGGCTTTGTGTCCGGACTCAGCCCCACACAGCGCCTGGGCGCTCCGGCCATCATGTTCATGGTTGTCGCGGCTGCCGCCCCGCTGTCCGTCATGGCGGGCACCGCCCCCTTCGCACTGGCTGTCGGCGGCCTGGCGGCGCCGGCCACGTTCCTGATCGCGGGGGCGGTACTGGCGGTCTTCGCGTTCGGTTTCACCCGCATGACCCGTGTCACTCGTGGAAGCGGAGCCTTCTACACCTACATCACTCTCGGTCTCGGGCGTCGGTGCGGCGCCGCGGCGGGCGTACTCGCGGTGGTCTCCTACAACGCCGTGCAGTTCGGTGGGTACGGCCTGCTGGGCGCGCAGTTCAGCGCAGCATGCGAAGCGTTCACCGGCGCCCGGCTGCCGTGGTGGGTCTTTTCCCTCGCCGCGGCAGCCGCCGTCTGGCTCCTCGGGCGCCGGGGAATCGAGCTCAGCGCGCGAATCCTCGGCTTCCTGCTCATCGTGGAAACCGTGCTGCTCGCGGCCCTGGTCGTGGCCGTTCTGGGCCGCGGCGGGCACGACGGGCTCGGTTTCACCAGTTTCACCCCCCAGGCATGGCACGGAGCGGGCACTTTCGCCGCGCTCGGTATCGCGTTCATGTGTTTCATGGGCTTCGAGTCAACGGCCTTGTACCGGGGCGAAGCCGTCCAGCCCGACCGGTCCATTCCCCGCGCCACTTACGCGGCCCTGGCCTTCCTCGCAGTGTTCTACGCGCTGGTCCTGTGGACGCTGGTGCAGGCCGTGGGAGAGACGAAAGCCGTATCCGTCGCCGGCACCGACCCGACTGCGATGCTCACGGCCGTCGTGGACGGCTACCTTGGTAAATGGGCCGTCGACGTGACCCACATATTCCTGGTGACCAGCATCTTCGCCTCGCAGGTCGCCTTCCATAACGCCATCAACCGCTACACGAGGTCCCTGGCGTCCGAACGCCTCCTGCCCCGTGCCCTCGCCCGGACACACCCGAAGTTCGGCTCCCCGTCCCGCGCCGGCGCCATCCAGAGCGCCCTCGCCGTCCTCGTGATCGCCGGCTTCGCCATCGGCCGGGCAGACCCCTACCTGCAGATGACCATCTGGGTCAGCACACCCGGCACCGTTGGAATCCTCGCTCTTCAATGCCTCGCCTCGGCCGCGACGATCGCGTTCTTCTGGCGGCGAGTGCGACAGCCGAAGACGGCGACGGTCGCTGCCGCCGCCACCATCCTGCTCACCGTGCTCCTGGCCCTGGTCATCGACAACATCGACCTGATGACCGACGCCGGCACCGTGACGAACGCCGTGCTGCTCGTCGTGCCTCTGGCCGCATCATCGGCTTCTCCGTCGCCCTGTTTCTGAAGCGCGCCAGGCCCGAGGTCTACCGCCGGATCGGCGGCGAGGAGGCCGAGAGGATCGAATCAGAGCTGGTGGCCAGGTGACCCCGGCCACGTCGGCACCCGACTGATTCACCTTCGCCGACGAACTCGTCGCGGCTCCAGCCAGTGCCGGCGCGCTCGGCCGGGTAGAGCGGAGCGGCCGGCCCCCGGGTGGTGATCACCCGGGGGCCGACCGCCTCTGTTCAGCGCCGCGCGGGGGGCTCGGCCGCGCGGTTCGGTGCCTGATCGCCCGCCGGTTCAGTTGTTGGGCAGGATGACGGTGCCCGGCACCTCCGGCACGTCGCTGTCGAGGTCGGACAGGTTGGCGACCTGGCTCTTCGGCGGCGCCTTGACCGTGACGTTCCTGCCCCAGCCGGCGAGCGTCTGGACCTCGGACAGGGTGAAGGTGAAGGAATCGCCCTCGACCTTCATCTTCAGGTCGACGCTGGCCGAGGCGCGGCGGACGAGCTGGTCGGCGCCGATCCACAGCTTCCAGGACACGACGGTCTTGCCGGGGTTGGACCCCAGGCTGGCGAGGCCGTCCTTGGCGCTCGGGCTGGCCTTCATGAGCTGGCTCAGCGTGATGGTGCCGCGGTAGAGCGTGGTCTTCGCGCCGTTGACGCTGCCGCCCGGCCCCTTGGCCTTGGTGGTCGCGAGGACCGCCTTGAGGTTGCGCCAGTCGGTGGGGTTCACCGGGCTGAACGAGGAGTTCGGCCGCAGTCCGGGGAGTCGCAGCCAGGTCTTGCCCTCGGGGAGCATGCTCGAGTAGACCCCGCCCGAGAGGTAACCCGTGCTGCCGATGACGATCATGCGGAGGGGCTTCTCCGCGTCCTTCAGGTCCTCGTCCTTCAGCAGCTCGCTGTATTTGGTCTTCTGCGTGCTGTCGGCGGCGATGACGCCGGACCGGCCGAAGGCGTAGCCGCCGTTCGAGGTGAATTTGATGGCCGTGACGCCGGCCATGCTCAGCGTGCCCGAGGACACGAATCGCACGCCGTGGCCGGCGACGAACTGCTTGCGCAGCGCCGCCACCGGGTCGGCGGCGGGGGCCGGCGCCTGCGCCGAGGTCTGAGCCTGCGCGGGGGCGGCGACGGCGGGCGCCACGAGCGCGGCCGTCGCGGCGCACGCCAGCGCCATGAGTGCTCGCTTCAAGGTGATTCCTCCCGTAAGTGCCCTCAAGATCAGGAGGGCAGCTTGGGAATCCTTGCGGTTCATGATCACAGGAAAGTAACGAAAATAAGGATTTCCTGTGAGTATTCAGCTAGTGGCTCGGTATGCGGGCTGATTATTATTTCGCCGCGAAAAGTTCGGACGCGAAAGGACGCCATGGAGGAGAAGGCGGCGGTCGAGGAGATCTCGCGGCTCTACCCCGCCGTCCACCGGCGCCTGCGCACGTCCGGCCGCCTCCTGCCGGGGGGTGACGTGACCGCCCGCATGCTGTCGGTCCTGCGCCATCTGGTGGCGTACGGGCCGCTCACGGTGGGCGACCTGGCCGGGCGCCTGCGGTTGTCGCGGGCCGCGACCACCGAACTCCTCGACCGCGTCGAGAGCCGGGGGCTGGTCGCACGGGTGCGCGACCAGCACGACCGGCGCCGCGTGTACGTCCGCATCACCGAGACGGGCCGCACCGCGACCGTCAACGCGAGTCGCGACGACGCCGATCGCGACGACCCGCTGGCGGCGGCCGTGCGCACGATGACCCCGCAGGAGAGGCAGGGGCTCGTGGACGGCCTGCGCGCGCTGCTGCGGGGACGGCCGGCGGGCGGCTGACGCGGGGCCGTTCCACGGGGGATCCACGGGCGGCGGTTACGCTTCGGGCAGCGGGCACCGTAGGGAGGTCTTCATGGCAGGCAGGATTCGGGTCGTCGTCGCGAAGCCGGGGCTCGACGGGCACGACCGCGGGGTCAAGGTGGTGGCGCGGGCGCTGCGCGACGCGGGCATGGAGGTCATCTACACAGGGCTGCACCAGACGCCGGAGCAGATCGTCCGTACGGCGATCCAGGAGGACGCGGCGGCGATCGGGCTGTCCATCCTGTCCGGCGCCCACATGACGCTGTTCGCCCGGCTCTTCGAGGTCCTGCGTGAGGAGGGCGCCGAGGACATCGTCGTGTTCGGCGGCGGCATCATCCCCGAGGCCGACATCCCCGAACTGGCGAAGATGGGGGTCGCGAGGATATTCACGCCGGGGTCCACCACGCAGGAGATCGTGGAATGGGTCCGTTCGGCGGTTCCAGCCACCGTTTAGGCATTTTGCCCAACCTTGCCGTACTCAAGAGTTGTTGGCAAGGCTCCAGCGGGACCCGACGACGCGGCCACGCTCGTACGGGGACTAGGCTTCATGCGCGGAAACGCCGGGCGGGACGACGGCGCCCGGCCTCGGACATCAAAAGGGACGGACCCTCGTGGACCTGTTCGAACATCAGGCGAAGGAGCTCTTCGCGGAGTACGGCATCCCGGTGCCGCGCGGAATCGTCGCGCACACCGCGGAGGAGGCGCGGGCGGCTGCCGAGCAGCTCACCGGACGCGTTGTCGTCAAGGCCCAGGTCAAGACCGGCGGGCGCGGCAAGGCCGGCGGCGTGAAGGTGGCCGACGACGCCGCCGACGCGCACGCGAAGGCGACGCAGATCCTCGGCATGGACATCAAGGGCCACACGGTCCACAAGGTCCTGATCGAGGAGGCCAGCCAGATCGCGGAGGAGTACTACTTCTCCTTCCTTCTCGACCGTGCCAACCGCACGTTCCTCGCCATCTGCTCCGCCTCCGGCGGAATGGACATCGAGGAAGTCGCGCACACCGCGCCGGAGAAGGTGGCGAAGGTGCCGGTCAGCCCGCTGACGGGTGTCGACCGCGCCAGGGCCCGCGAGATCGCGGTGGCCGGTGGCCTGCCGCAGCAGGCGCTGGACGGCGCGGCCGAGCTGATCGAGAAGCTCTGGGCCGTCTTCGTGGACGAGGACGCCTCGCTCGTCGAGGTCAACCCGATGATCCTGTCGGCCGACGGCCAGGTGAAGGCGCTCGACGGCAAGGTCACCCTCGACGACAACGCGAACTTCCGCCAGGCGGAGCACTCCGCGTACGTCGACAAGGCCGCGGAGGACCCGCTGGAGGCCCGGGCCAAGGAGAAGCACCTCAACTACGTCAAGCTCGACGGCAACGTCGGCATCATCGGCAACGGCGCGGGCCTGGTCATGTCCACGCTCGACGTCGTGGCGTACGCGGGCGAGGAGTTCCCCGGCCAGCCCAAGCCGGCCAACTTCCTCGACATCGGCGGCGGCGCCTCGGCCGAGGTCATGGCGAACGGCCTGGAGATCATCCTGTCCGACCCGTCGGTGAAGTCGGTCTTCGTGAACGTCTTCGGCGGCATCACCGCCTGCGACGCGGTCGCCAACGGCATCGTCTCGGCCTTCAAGCTCCTGGAGAGCCGGGGCGAGGAAGTGACCCACCCGCTGGTCGTCCGCCTGGACGGCAACAACGCCGCCCTGGGGCGGCAGATCCTGGCCGACGCCGCGCTGCCGCGGGTCGAGCTGGTCGACACCATGGACGAAGCGGCCAAGCGCGCCGCAGAGCTCGCCGCGGTAGGTGCGTAATGGCTATCTGGCTCACCGAGAACAGCAAGATCATCGTTCAGGGCATGACCGGTGGTGAGGGCACCAAGCACACCCGTCGCATGCTCGCCGCCGGCGTCAAGGTCGTGGGCGGCGTGAACGCCCGCAAGGCCGGCATCACCCACGAGGGCCTGCCGGTCTTCGGCACCGTCAAGGAGGCCATGGAGCAGACGGGCGCCGACGTGTCCGTCGTCTTCGTGCCCCCGGCCGCCACCAAGGCCGCCGTCCGCGAGGCCATCGACGCCGAGATCCCGCTGTGCGTGGTCATCACCGAGGGCGTGCCGGTCCACGACACGACCGAGTTCTGGGCGTACGCCGTCTCCAAGGGCAACAAGACCCGCATCATCGGCCCGAACTGCCCCGGCATCGCCTCGCCCGGCGCCTCCAACGCGGGCATCATCCCGGCCGACATCACCACCAAGGGCCGCGTCGGCCTGGTGTCGAAGTCCGGCACGCTGACCTACCAGCTCATGTACGAGCTGCGCGACATCGGCTTCTCCACCTGCGTCGGCATCGGCGGCGACCCGGTCATCGGCACGACGCACATCGACGCCCTCCAGGCGTTCCAGGAGGACCCGGAGACCGACGCGATCGTGATGATCGGCGAGATCGGCGGCGACGCCGAGGAGCGCGCCGCGGCCTACATCGACGAGCACGTGACCAAGCCGGTCGTCGCCTACGTCGCCGGGTTCACCGCGCCCGAGGGCAAGACCATGGGTCACGCCGGCGCGATCGTGTCCGGCTCCGCCGGCACCGCCCAGGCCAAGAAGGAGGCCCTGGAGAAGGTCGGCGTCCGCGTCGGCCGCACCCCCAGCGAGACCGCCCGCCTGATGCGCGAGATCATGTCCAGCCGCTGATCGCGACGCATCGACTGTCGTCCGCGACCTTGGTCGTGTCCCGTGCGCTCCCACCGCCGCGGTGGTGGGAGCGCAAGGTCGTGGTCGTTTTCCGGCCCGGCCGGTACGCGTGCCGATGCGTCCGGATTGCGTACTCCTCGGCGTGGCGACGTGGAGGGAGGCCGCGGGGCTGGGATGATGCGGTAGCGTGACGGGCCTTCTCGATCAGTTCAGGACCGCTCCCCGGGCCGTGCTCGGCCGCATGGGCGGCGGCGACGACGAGGAGACCCGCCGTCCGCTCCCCGTCTCCGGCATGCTGGCCGCGGTCGGGACGCTCGGCGTCGGCCTCGCCGTGCTCACCACGCTCACGCTCATCGGCTGGATGGCCGCGCCCCGCGGGCCGTTCGGAGAGGGCCTGCCCGGCGTCTTCCGTACGGCCTGCCAGCTCTGGCTCGCCGCCCACCACGCCGGTTTCGCGATCCCCGGCGGCCGGGTGGGCCTGCTGCCCATCGGGCTGATGATCCTGCCGGGGGCGCTGCTCTACCGGGCCGGCCTGTGGATGGCGCGGGACGCCGACCTGCGAGTGCGGATGCCGGCCCGGCTGCCCAAGGGCACCCCGCGCGACCTCGAGAACGCCCGGCGCCGCGCCCAGCTCGTGCTCATCGCCCAGGCCGGCATCTCGCTGGCCGCGCCGTACGCGCTGCTCGCCGGGGTGATCGCCCTGGTCTCCGGCAACGAGATCATGCAGCCGTTCCTGGGGGAGGCGCTGGTCAGCCACCTGCTGCTGGCCTTCGTCACCGGGTCGGTGGCCACGGCCCGCACGATCGGGCCCTGGCGGTCGATGCTGCGCCTGCTGCCCGAGCGGCCGCGGTCGCTCGTGGCCGGCACGGCCGTCGCGACCTCGCTGATGCTCGTGGCCGGGGCCGTGCTGGTGCTCGGGGCCGTGGTGGTCAACTTCGCCAGGATCCAGCAGATGTCGGAGGTCCTCAGCCCCGGAGTGGTCGGCGGTTTGCTGCTCCTGCTCCTGGAGGTCCTCTACTTCTTCAACGCCGTCATCTGGGGCATGGCGTACATCTCGGGGCCCGGTTTCGCGGTGGGCGCGGGGACGCTGGTCGCGCCCACCGGGGTCAAGCTGAGCGCGGTGCCCATGCTGCCGCTGCTGGGCGCCCTGCCGTCGTCCGGCGCCGCGCCCACCTGGGTCATGGCCGTGATCGCGGTGCCGTTCGCGGCCGGGGCGGTCGCCGGCGTGGTGACGGCCCGCGTCGCGCCGACCCCGTCGATCGAGGCCGCGCCGCTGTGGGGGTTCGTCTGCGGGATCACCTCCGGCCTCGTCGCGGGAACGCTCGCCGCGCTGTCGGGCGGCCCGCTCGGCGGGGCGGGCCTGGCCGCGGTGGGGCCGTCGCCCTGGGAGGTGGCGCTGTCGGTCACGCTCGAGGTCGGCGTGGCCGCCGGCATCTCGGCCGGCATCGCCAACTGGTGGCTGATCTCCCGGCGGCCGGCCACCCCGCCCGAGCCGGTGCGGAAGGCCGGCGCCGTGATCGCCAAGGCGGCCGGGCGGGTGCGGCCCGCCCGCGGCGCCCACCTGCCGGGCCACTGGCTGGACGCCACCGAGGCGGATACCCAGCCGATCCCGGTCATCAGGGACGACTGGACCGACGAGCACGCCGCGGCGGCGGCGGAGACCTTCGACGACATGGGCGCGCGGCGGGCCGGGGCCACCCCGCGAATCCCCGATGTCCCGCGCACACCGGCCGCGAAGCGCCGTGCCCCGAGCCCCCCGCCGAAGCCGCGCAAGGACATCGTGGACGAGACCGACGACCGCGGGGGTCACGTCATCTACGTCGATCCCTACGCCTGGGACCGCGACTGATCCGTCCCGGGCCGCTCGGCGACGGCCGAGGCGAGGCGGTCCCGCAGGTCCGTCAGGCGGGCGATCTCCGCGTCCAGGGTGGCGATCCGGCGTTGCACGACACCGCTGCCACCGGAGCAGCCGGGGCCGCCGTACGGCGGCAGGGTGTCGCCCTCGAGCAGGTCCAGGCGGTCGGCGCAGCGGGCGACGTCCTCGATGGTCAGGCCGAGGGCGAGCAACTGGCGCACCAGGCGGATGCGGGCGATGTCCCGCGGGCCGTACTCCCGTTGGCCTGATGACGTGCGCGGGGGCGGCAGGAGCAATCCGCGCTGCTCGTACAGGCGCAACGCGCGTGGCGTGGTCCCGGCCGCCGCCGCGGCGTCGCCGATCCGCATGAGACCTCCCGGCTGTACTCAGACTTCTATGACGACCGTTCCCACATGCCGTCCCTCGAACAACTCACGCAACGCCCGCGGCGCGCTTTCGATGCCCGTGATCCGCGTGTGCGGGAAGGCGATGGCGCCCGAGCGGAGCCAGGCGCCGAAGCGCTCCGTCCACTCCGCGTGGGTCTCGTCGTCGACGCCGGTGAGGCCGCGCAGCGTGATGTTCTTGGCGATGAGCTGGAAGGCGTCCAGCTCCACCGGGGCCGTCGTGCCGCCGGACGCGGCCGACAGCTGCGTGGCCAGGGTGCCGACCACGACGAGGCGGGCACCGGGCCGCGCCGCGGCGACCGCGGCCTGGAGCTGCTCGCCGCCGACGGTGTCCACGACCACGTCCACGCCGTCGGGCGCCGCCTCGGCCAGCCGCCCGACGATCGGGCTCCCGTCGCGGAGCACCACCGCGTCGTAGCCGAGCTCGGCGACCATGCGCTCGGCCTTCGCCGGTGAGCCGGTGGTGCCGATCACGCGGGCCGCGCCCAGCAGCCGGGCGATCTGGCCGGTGAGCGACCCGACGCCGCCGGCGCCGCCGGTGACGAGCACCGTCTCGCCCGCGCGCAGGCGGGCGATCCGGGTCAGGGCGGCGTACGCGGTGGCGCCCGACGCGAGGTGCGCGGCCGGGTCGGGCAGGGCGTCGCCCAGCGGCGCGGACACGGGGACCACGGCGTACTCACGCCAGCCCTGGAAGTGCGCGACCAGGTCGCCCGGCCGCAGACCGCTGTCCGCCGTGCCCTTGACGAAGGGGGCCGTGACGACCTCGCCGACGGCGGGGCCGAACAGCGTGTCCCCGGGCCGAAGCGGGGGGAAGGGCGTGCCCGGCACGCCTCCGGCGATCAGCGTGCGCAGCGAGGGGAAGACCTGGAACCAGCGGTTGCGCACCAGGACCTCACCGGCCCCCGGCACGGGCAACGGGACCTCGGCCACGGTCAGGTGCTCGGGGCCGGGAAGGCCGGACGGAACCTCGGCGAGCCGGATCTCCCGTGCGGCGCGGGGCGGGGTTTGGGGCATGGGGAACTCCCACGGTGTCGGAAAGGGACCGCTCGTGCGGCACAGCCCGCACGGCCCCGCGACGCTAACCCCTGACCCGCGCGTCAAAGGCAAGCGGGCACGGCGTGGTCGTCAGGCCATCTCGGCGAAGTCGGTCTCGGTCGTGCCGATGGTCTGGACGACCGACGGCCGGGCCGCGCGGAGGTAGCCGTACCAGACGAGGGCCACGGCGACGGTGACGAGGAAGGCGAGGACCACGAAGTTCAGCGGCCAGGCCGGCCACGGCACGACATTGACGTAGAAGACGTACGCCATGCCCACCACCGAGACGATCACGCAGGGCCAGATGAGCGGGATCCGCGCTCGCTCCCGGCGCAGGAAGATCGGCGCGGCGAGCGCGACGACGGCGTAGGCCACCATGTAGCCGTACGTGCCGTAGGTGTCGACGTTGACGACGATCTCCATGCCGTCCATGCCGAGCGCGAAGAGCAGCGCGGTCAGCGCGACGGCGATCGGCGCGACCGCGAGGATCGCCCGATGCGGGGTCTGCTGGGTCCGGTGGGTCCGACCGAGGGAGGCGGGCAGCACGCCCTCCTTGCCCATGACGAAGACGATGCGGCCGATCACGTTGATCGGGGCGACCACGACGGCGAAGAACGACGCCGTGACGCCGAGGCTGAGCACCGGGCGGAACCAGCCGGGCATACCGACGGCCACCGCGAGCTCGTCCAGCGGGTTGCCGCTTGTGCCCAGGTCGCCCAGCGCGCGGTAGCCCGCGACCTGCGTGTAGGAGGCGAAGATGTAAAGCAGGCCGACGCCCGCGGCGCTCCACATGATGGCCCGGGGGATCGCCTTGAACGGGTTGCGTGCCTCGCGGCCGAGGGCGTCGGAGCTGGAGAAGCCGACGAACCCGAGGATCGCCAGCACCATACCCACCGCGATGCCGTGCGGCGTGGCGCCGTCGAGGGTGAGCTGGCTGCTGTCGAAGATCGGCCCGTCCCCGGCGAACAGCACGATGACCAGCATCGCCGTGATGATCGTGATGGAGATGACCTCCAGGATGAGCGAGATGCGCGCCGACATCCGGATGCCCCACACGGTGAACAGCGTGGCGAGGCCGCCGATCACCACCGCGAGCACGACGTTCCACAGCGTGTTGTGGATCGTCAGCCCGACCCCGTCCAGGAAGGCGTTGAAGTGGTAGACGGCGCCGGCGAGGGAGCCGGACGCGATGCCGAAACAGCCGATGATCAGTGTGATGCCGGTGACGTACGCGCCGAGCGGGCCGAGCCCCTGGGCGGCGTAGTTGTACAGCGAGCCGGCCGAGGCCCGGCGCTTGGCGAACTGGGAGATGCAGTAGCCGACGGCGAGGATGACCACGGTGGCGAGGGTGAACGACAGCCAGGACGCGTTGCCGGCGCTGGCGAAGATTCCGGCCACGGAGAAGGCGATGACGGCACTCGGGGCGATGTTGGCGATGGCCTGGGCGACGACCTCGCCGCCCGACATCGCCCCGCGCCGCAGCCCGTGCCCGTCTTGCCGGTGGGGGGCGGTGGTCTGTGTCATGCGGGGTTTTCCTTGTACGAACGGGGCCTTGGCGGGCCGAGGCGGGGACGGGTGGCGGGGGCCCGGATCCGCGGCGGCGGATCCGGGCAGGGATGACGGGAGACGCGTCTCGGGGAGGCTGTCAGGGGACGAGCAGGGTGCGCAGCGCCTCGCCGCTGGCCAGGGCGTCCAGGGCGTGGCCGGCCTCGTCGAGCGTCGTGCGCCTGCTGACGAGCTGGTCGAGCTGCAGGTGGCCGTCCATGTAGCGGTCGACCAGCGCCGGGATGTCGATCGCCGGGCGGACGCTTCCGTAGTTGGACCCGAGGATCCGCTGGTCGGCCTCCGCCAGGACGAGCGGGTCGAAGCGCGCGAGCGTGCCCTTGGGCGGCAGGCCCACGGCCACCGCCGCACCGCCCAGGCCGAGCATCTGGATGGCCGACTCCAGCGTGGCCTGGTGGCCGACCGCGTCGAAGGCGTAGTCGACGCCGTCCGGCAGGAGGTCGCGCAGCGCCTCGGGAGTGGTCGCGTCGGCGCCGGAGAGTTGGTCGGTGGCCCCGAGCGTCATCGCGAGCGCCGTCTTCTCGGCGCGGGTGTCGATCGCGACGATCCGTTCGGCTCCGGCGAGCTTGGCGCCCTGGACGACGGAGAGCCCGACCCCGCCGCAGCCGATGACCGCGACCGTGCTGCCGGGCAGGACGGCGGCCGTGTTGGTCACCGCGCCGACACCGGTGGCCACCGCGCAACCGACCAGGGCCACGGTGTCCAGCGGGGCGTCCTCGCGGATCTTGACGGCTCCGGAGGCCGGGACCACGGCCTCCTCGGCGAAGGAGGAGACCCCAAGGTAGTGGTAGACGGTCTCCCCGTTCCGGCTCAGCCTGCTGGTGCCGTCCTGGAGGACCCCTCCGGGCGCGACCACGGTCGCCGCGAGCTGGCAGCGCGCCTCGTGCCCGGACCGGCAGTACCGGCACCGCCCGCACGGGGCGACCCAGGACAGGACCACGTGGTCGCCCTCCGCGAGGCTGGTCACCCCCGGGCCGAGCTCGGTCACCACGCCGGAACCCTCGTGCCCCATCACCAGGGGGAGCGGGACATCCCATTCGCCGCGGCGTACGTGCAGGTCCGAGCCGCAGACTCCGGCGGCGGCGATCCTCACACGGACCTCGCCCGGCCCCGGAGGGGCGAGCTCCACCCGCTCGACCCGGACGGGCCGGTCGGCGGATTCGAATACCGCGGCGCGCATACTGCTCCCTTCCTCGGCCCGGGAACAGCCCTGCCGTCACCCGGTGTTACTGAAACAGGTTCAGGCTAGGAACGCGGGCCTCGCCGCGGCAGCTGGCCAAATGTCCATCCACCTGCGCTCGGTGCGCCGATCCGATACTTCGCGCCCCTGGCGCGGCCGTGTCACGGTGACACGGCGTCAGTTCGGCGACGGGGACGTCGCGCGATCCGGAGAGGGGAGACGCCGGATGCTGGAGACGGCGGGCGACGTCGCGCAGCGGTTCCGGCTGCGCGTGCCGACCGGGACGACGGGCCTGGACCGCCCCATCCGCTGGACGCACATATCCGAGCTGGCGGATCCGACCCCCTGGCTGCGCGGCGGCGAGATGCTCCTCACCCTCGGCCTGGAACTGGACACGCCCGACGATCTGGCGGCGTACGCCGCGAGGTTGGGCAAGGCGGGCGTCGCCGCGCTCGGCTTCGGAATCGGGGTGCGCCACCCGTCCGTCCCGCCGGCGCTGGTCGAAGGCGCCGGGGAGCACGGCCTGGCCGTGCTGGAGATCCCCAGCGCCGTGGCGTTCCAGGACATCACCTACCACGTCAACGCCGACCTGCTGCGTACCGGAGCCGCGGAGGCGCGGCTGATCGCCGAGGGGGTGTCCAGCATGACGATGGTGGCGCGGAGCGCCGGGGCGCAGGGGGTCGTGGCCACGCTCGCCGCGCGCATCGAGAGCTGGGCCGTACTGATGGACCGGCACGGGAAGATCCACGCGGCCGTGGGCGCCGCGCGGGTGCACATCGACGACGCCCGGGCCGCGGCGCTCGGCCAGCGCTCCCGCATCCGGCATCCCGCCCTGACCGTGTACGGCGTGGGCGACCCGGTCCGGCCCCGAGCCCACCTCGTGGTCGCGCCCCGCCCGGACCGGATCACGCTGACCCGGGAGCTGGCGCAGCACGCCGCGCTCCTGCTCGACCTCGCCCTCAATCCCTTGAGCGGTGGCGACACCTGGGGCCTGGCCCGGGCCGACGCGGTGGACGCGCTGATGTCGGGCGACCCGGCGCTCGTCGCCCGGGTGTCGGCCCGGTGGAACCTGCTCGCCGGGAACGTCGCCGTCGCGCTGCTGCGCTCGCGGTCGCGCGCCGTCCCCCTGGAGGACAACGTGCTGGAGTGGTGCGCGGAGCTGGATCTGCCCCCACTGGTCAGCTCGGAGTCGTCGCTGGTCACCGTGCTGCTGCCGGAGGACGAGCTGGGCCGGTGGACCGCGCGGGTGTCCGACGCGGTCGAGCGGGAAGGCGTTCCCGCGCGGTGTGGCATCGGCACCCCGCAGCCGCCGGTCTCCAGCCTGCACAGCCGGCGGCAGGCCGAGCAGGCGCTCGCGGTGGCAGTGGCGGACGCCCGTCCCGTGGTCGAGTTCGCCGGGCTGCCGACCCAGCGACTGATCCTTCAGCACCTCGACCCGGCCGCGCGCGCGGCGCTCACCTCGCCGCTCCTGCCGCTGCTGGACAACGACGCCACCCTGGTCCTGCTCCGCTCGCTGCGGGTCTTCCTGAGCGAGAACAGCAGCTGGGAGGCGGCGTCCTCGCAGCTCGGCATCCACCGGCACACGCTGCGCCAGCGTATGGCGCGGGTGGAGGAGCTGACCGGCCTGTCCGTCTCCGTCACCGAGGACCGCGTCATCGCCTGGCTCGCGCTCCAGGCGCTCCAGCTCGGCGACGCTCAGTAGGTCAGGCGGGGGCGGGGACGCCGGTCGGCCAGGCCACGCCCATCTTCCGCTCGAACGCCCGCATCAGCTGGTCGGAGCACTCCTGCTGGGCCGCCACCGTGCCCGCGCCCTTGCGGCACTCGTTGTACGCGTTGAGCTCGTCCGAGAAGTAGAGCTGGAATCCCGTGGTCACGATCCCCAGGACGAACGCGAGCGACGAGAGCACGACGGCCCCGGTCGCCATCCCGATCCCGCGCCGTTCGCGGTTGAGCAGGCGCAGGTCGCGGATCGCGATGACGATCGCGAAAAGCGACAGCGCCAGCCCGGCCGCCGGCAGCATCAGCGTGAAGACCAGCGCCATGATGGCGAGCACGAGAGCCCTGCGACCTCCGGTCGCAGGGGTCGGCGTCTGTAGGGGTGTTGTCACGGTCTCCTCGCCTCGCGTTCCGCATAGCCCGTCGTCAGTCGTGATGGCCGGCGCCCGATACGCTTTAGCTGCGTCGAGGGACGGCCCTCCACGCTCGACCACTCTCTAAGGAACCATCTCCCGGCAATCACCTGCAAAACGAAGGCAGCTCACGAAGGAGTTCCGCTCTGTCCTTCCGGCTCGTCGTCCTCGTCTCGGGTTCGGGGACCAACCTGCAAGCGCTGCTGGACGCGGCGGCAGACGACGCGTTCGGCGCGACCGTCGTCGCGGTCGGGGCCGACCGCACCGGCATCGAGGGCCTGGCCCGGGCCGAGCGCGCCGGCGTCCCCACGTTCGTCGAGAGGGTGGGCGACCACCCCACCCGGGAGGAATGGGACGAGAGGCTGGCCGGGCGCATCGCCGAGCACAAGCCCGACCTGGTGGTCTCCGCCGGGTTCATGAAGATCCTCGGCCCCCGGGTGCTGGGCGCGTTCCCCGTCGTCAACACCCATCCGGCGCTGCTGCCCGCCTTCCCCGGCGCGCACGCCGTGCGCGACGCCCTCGCCTACGGCGTCCGCGTCACCGGCTGCACGGTCCACCTCGTCGACGCCGGCGTGGACACGGGCCCGGTGATCGCCCAGGAGGCGGTGCCCGTACGGGAGGGGGACGACGAGGAGTCGCTGCACGAGCGCATCAAGACCGTCGAGCGACGCCTCCTCGTGGAGACGGTGGGCCGCATGGCCCGCGAGGGCTGGACCCTGACCGGGCGGACCGTGCGCCTGGGAACGGGACGAGTCGCAGGACAGGCCGCAGAAGGCCCGACACCAGGAAGGATCACGAAGTGACCCGCATCGCCATCCGCCGTGCGCTGATCACCGTTTACGACAAGACGGGTCTCGAAGACCTGGCGCGGGGGCTCGAGGCCGCGGGCGTGGAGATCGTGTCGACCGGCGGCACCGCCGCCGCGATCGCCTCCTACGGCGTGCCGGTCACCAAGGTGGAGTCGCTCACCGGATTCCCCGAGTGCCTGGACGGACGGGTCAAGACCCTCCACCCGCGGGTCCACGCCGGGCTGCTCGCCGACGGCGCCAACCCCTCCCACGTGAAGCAGCTGGAGGAGCTGGAGATCGAGCCCTTCCAGCTCGCGGTGGTGAACCTGTATCCGTTCGCCGCCACGGTCGCCTCCGGCGCCTCCGACGCCGAGTGCGTCGAGCAGATCGACATCGGCGGCCCCGCGATGATCCGCGCCGCCGCCAAGAACCACGGCACGGTGGCCGTGGTCGTCGACCCCGCGGCGTACGGCGAGGTGCTCGCCGCGGTCGCCGAGGGCGGCTTCACGCTGACCGAGCGCAGGAGGCTGGCCGCCACGGCGTACGCGCACACCGCCGCCTACGACGTCGCGGTCGCGTCCTGGTTCGCCAATGTGTACGCGCCGGAGGGCGACTGGCCGTCCTTCATGGGCGCGGCGTGGAAGCGCAAGGCCGCCCTGCGGTACGGCGAGAACCCGCACCAGGGCGCCGCGCTCTACACCGGCGGCAAGGACGGCCTGGCCAACGCCGAGCAGCTCCACGGCAAGGAGATGTCCTACAACAACTACGTGGACGCCGACGCCGCCTGGCGGGCCGCCTGGGACTTCGCCGAGCCGTGCGTGGCCATCATCAAGCACGCCAACCCCTGCGGCATCGCGGTGGGCGCCGACGTCGTCGAGGCGCACCGCAAGGCGCACGAGTGCGACCCGGTCTCCGCGTACGGCGGGGTGATCGCGGTCAACCGCGAGGTGACCCGCGAGCTGGCCGAGCAGATCGCGCCGATCTTCACGGAGGTCGTGGTCGCACCGTCGTTCGCGGCGGACGCGCTCGAGGTGCTCAGGGAGAAGAAGAACATCCGCCTGCTCGCCTGCCCGCAGGGGCCGTCGAACGCCGCGGAGTTCCGCCGCATCGACGGTGGCCTGCTCGTGCAGACGGTGGACCGGGTGGACGCGCCCGGCGACGACCCGTCCACGTGGGAGCTCAAGGCCGGCGAGGCGGCCTCGCCCGAGGTGCTGGCCGACCTGGCCTTCGCGTGGCGGGCCTGCCGTTCGGTGAAGTCCAACGCGATCCTGCTCGCCTCCGGCGGGGCGACGGTCGGCGTCGGCATGGGCCAGGTCAACCGGGTCGACTCGGCCCGGCTGGCGGTCTCCCGGGCCGGCGAGCGCGCGGCCGGGTCGGTCGGCGCCTCCGACGCGTACTTCCCGTTCCCCGACGGGCTGCAGGTGCTGGCCGACGCCGGGGTGAAGGCGATCGTCGAGCCGGGCGGTTCGATCCGCGACGAGTTGGTCATCGAGGCCGCCAAGGAGGCGGGCATCACGCTCTACTTCACCGGCACGCGGCACTTCTTCCACTGATCGAGA
This sequence comes from Microbispora sitophila, assembly GCF_014892245.1. Lineage (NCBI taxonomy): Bacteria > Bacillati > Actinomycetota > Actinomycetes > Streptosporangiales > Streptosporangiaceae > Microbispora > Microbispora sitophila. The sequence continues at coordinate 167,431 of NZ_JADBGC010000020.1, forward strand.
AGACCGACGTACCGCCACGGAGGGGCGTCTGTTGGGATGGATGGGGTGAAAACGGCACGATCACCCCTATGGGGCGGTTAGCCTGAAGCGCCCACCCCATCCTCCCCCGGAGTCCCTCCATGCCCCTTGATACGATCATGAGCTCCTTCGCGACGATGAGCGGCGTGTGGAACAGCCCCATCGCGCTGCTGCCCATCGCCGCGCTGGCCGCCTACTTCGGCTGGCGGATCGTGGAGTTCATCCCCTTCACCCGGCGGATCATCGAGCGTCGCGAGGGGGGACAGTAGAGCATCCGGTAGGACCATCCGGAAGGACAGGGAGAGCCATGACCGCGCGGCTTCTGGACGGCAAGGCGACCGCCGCCAAGATCAAGAGTGAGCTGGCGGAGCGGGTGAAGGCCCTGGCGGCCCGAGGTGTCACCCCCGGCCTGGGCACGATCCTGGTCGGCGACGACCCGGGCAGCCAGATCTACGTCGCGGGCAAGCACCGCGACTGCGCCGAGGTCGGCATCACCTCCATCCGCAAGGACCTTCCGGAAAGCGCCACCCAGGCGGACGTGGAGGCCGCGGTCGACGAGCTCAACGCCGACCCGGCCTGCACGGGCTACATCGTCCAGTTGCCGCTGCCGCGCCACCTGGACACCCAGGCGCTCATCGAGCGCATGGACCCGGCCAAGGACGCCGACGGCCTCCACCCGGTCAACCTGGGCAGGCTCGTCCACATGGTCGACGCCCCGCTGCCGTGCACCCCGCGCGGCATCGTGGTCCTCCTCCAGGAGTACGGCGTGCCGCTCAAGGGAGCCGAGGTCGTCGTGGTCGGCCGGGGCATCACCGTGGGCCGTCCGCTGGGCCTGCTGCTCACCCGCCGCACGGAGAACGCCACCGTCACGCTCTGCCACACCGGCACCCAGGACCTGGCGTCCCACGTGCGCCGGGCGGACGTCGTGGTCGCCGCGGCCGGGGTGCCCCACCTCGTGACCGCCGACATGGTCAAGCCCGGCGCGGCCGTGCTCGATGTGGGCGTCTCCCGCGTCGACGGGAAGCTCACCGGCGACGTGGCCCCCGACGTACGCGAGGTCGCGGGCTTCGTCGCCCCCAACCCCGGCGGGGTGGGGCCGATGACCCGGGCCATGCTGCTGGCCAACGTCGTCGAGGCCGCCGAGCGGGGCTGATCCACCGCCCTCACTCAGCCGCCGGCCGCGAACAGGCGGGCACCGGCACGTTCCTCTCGCCGGCCTACCGCTTCTTCGCGACCTTGTGCCGGGGCGCGTGATGGCCGGGGCGAGGCCGCCGAGCGAGGCGCAGGGGCGCTTCGCGGGCGAGGCGCCTGGGACCCTCCGTGCTCGCGGGCGGGGACGGTGGCTGCGCGGGCGCGTGCAGTTGCTGGGCGAGCCAGGGCAGGGCCTGGGGAAGCTCCCTGTTCCAGGTGGCGAAGTTATGGCCCCCGCTCGGCAGGATCAGCGAGGACGCCCGCATGGGCGGCTTCACGGCCGCCAGGAATTGCTCGGTCGCCTGGTAGTTCGACTCGCCCTGACGACTGCTGGTCACCAGCACCGACACCGGAGGGGCCGGCAGGTTGGCCAGCCGCCACATCAGGTCGTTCTCGTCCTGGAGCCGCCGGTTCCCGCCGAACAGGTCGCCCGTCGTCATGTCCATGAGGGCGTGGAAGTACCCGGACAGGGACACCGCGGCCGAGAACGCCTCGGGGTGCCGCATGGTCAGCTTGAGCGCGCAGTAGCCCCCGGTCGATCCGCCGAGAATGCCCCAGTTCGCGGCTTCGGTGCCGACCCGGAACGCCGCGGCCATCGCGTGCGGCACGTCCGAGGTGAAGTACGTCTCGACCTGCGGGCCGCCCGGCACGTCCACGCACTCGGTGTCCCTGGGCGGTGCGACGGTGGGGCGCATGAGGACCAGGACGGTCGGGCCGATCTCGTGGGCGAGGATCGAGGTCGCCGTGAGCGTGGGCAGGTCGAGCCGGGTGACCAGGTTCTCCGCGTCGCCCGGATAGCCGGTCAGCCCGAGGATCACGGGGAAGCGCCGCCCGGCGTACTTCTTGTCGAAATACTGTGGCGGCAGGTACACGTACGCCGGCGAGCTCAGCCCGGTCCTGGCCCCGGTGATCGTCACCTGCTCCAGGCGACCCGCGGGCAGGCCGGCCTTCGGCCTGGTGACCTCGACCGGTCTGCTGCCGAGCACCCGGACGAGGCCCGCCCCGCCGGCCGCCGTGCCCGCCATACCCGCCGTACCCGCCGTGATCGCCGGCGCGTCGGCCGCGTTCGTGCCCAGCAGGTCTCCCCACGAGCCGAAGAACCCGAAGTACGCGTTGATCACGACGGCCACCGCGAGCAGCAGCAGGGTCTGGTCCGCGACCAGCACGCCCACCCGTGCGGCGATCGAGCGCCAGGACGGCCCGCTCAGCCGGGGCCACAGCCAGACCGTCGCGACCAGCCCGCCGAGGGCGAGCACGACGAACAGGACCTGCACTTTTGTCGCTGTCAGTTCCAACCCCGGCCTCTTCCTGCGTCCCCCGTGGCGTCGGCCCATGTAAAAGTACTCGACAGACGTAAGGCCGGGGTTAAGGATGGGAATCTTGGCCCCGGAAGTGGATATCACCATTTAAGGTCTGCTTCCGTGAGCCGTCGGACAGAGACTTCCCGGAGGGGAATAGCGCGTCCATGGATTCCGGCAGCGGCAGCGTACTCCGCCCTGATGATCGGGATTCTGGACATCGTCAAAGGCGTGTTCCCGCGTTTCCGGGACAGTCGGATCAGCGAGATCGCGAGCGTCCTGCCGGGTAGCGTCACCTCGCTCGCCCTGTCGGCGTCGCTGGTGGTGGGAATCCTGCTGATCATGCTGGCCCACGCTCTCAGGAGGCGCAAGGTCCGGGCCTGGCGTGCGGTCGTGGTGCTGCTGCCGGTGGGCACCGCGCTGGAGGGGCTGCGCTGGCGGCACCCGATCGCCGCGTCGGTGTCGCTGCTCCTGTTCGTGGTGCTGCTGGTCAACAAGCGGGAGTTCTACGCCCTGTCCGACCCGCGCTCGCGCTGGCGGGCGCTGTGGAACCTGCTGGCGCTCGGCGCGTTCGACGTGGTGCTCGGCTGGGTCATCGTCGACTCGCACCCCAGGGCCGTCGTCGGCGACCCGGGCTTCGGCGACCGGACGCAGCACGTCCTGCTCGGCCTTGTCGGCCTGGACGGCCCGGTGGCGTACACCTCCGACCGCGTCGCCGACCTGGTGTCCTTCTCGCTCGCCGGGCTCGGCGTGCTCACCGCCGTGACCACGATCTACCTCGCCCTGCGGCCGGAACGACCGGCCGCCGCGCTCACCGAGGACGACGAGGAGCGCCTGCGCGGGTTGCTCGACCGGTACGGCCGGCAGGACTCGCTCGGATACTTCGCGCTCCGGCGGGACAAGAGCGTGATCTTCTCGCCCAGCGGCAAGGCCGCCGTGGCCTACCGTGTCGTGGCCGGGGTGATGCTGGCCAGCGGCGATCCGATCGGCGACCCCGAGGCGTGGCCCGGCGCGATCAGGCGTTTCCTGGAGGAGGCCAGGCGGCACGCGTGGGTCCCGGCCGTCATCGGGTGCAGCGAGACCGCCGGCGAGGTGTGGACCAGGGAGGGCGACCTGGACGCCCTGGAGATCGGCGACGAGGCCGTCGTCGAGGTGGCCGGGTTCACGCTGGAGGGCCGGGCCATGCGCAACGTGCGTCAGATGGTCAAGCGGGTGGAGCGGCTCGGTTACACCTGCCAGGTGCGGCGGGCCGGCGACCTGAGCGAGGCGGAGCGCGAGCGCATCCGCACCGCGGCCGACCACTGGCGCGGCACCGAGACCGAGCGCGGTTTCTCCATGGCGCTCGGCCGGTTCGGCGACCCCGCCGACGCCGACTGCCTCGTGGTGACGGCGCACCGGGCGGCGGCACCGCAGGGTGACGACCAGTCGGGCGGGGACATCCGGGCCGTCCTGCACTTCGTGCCCTGGGGGCGCGACGGCATCTCGCTCGACCTCATGCGCCGGGACCGCGAGGCCGATCCGGGGCTGAACGAACTGCTGATCGTCCGGGCGCTGCAGGCCGCGCCGGACTTCGGCGTGACCAGGGTGTCGCTGAACTTCGCGATGTTCCGCTCCGCGCTGGCGCGGGGGGAGCGGCTGGGCGCGGGGCCCGTGCTGCGGGCCTGGCGCGGCATCCTCGTCTTCCTGTCCCGCTGGTTCCAGATCGAGTCGTTGTACCGCTTCAACGCCAAGTTCAGGCCCTTGTGGGAGCCGCGCTTCCTGGTCTACCCGAACACCCGCGACCTGCCGCGCATCGGCGTCTCCGCGCTCCAGGCGGAGGCGTTCCTCACGCTGCCGAGCCCGTCGGACTGGGGCAGGCTACTGCGCCGGCGGCTCAGGAAGCCGGTAAAGGTGTTCGGGCCGGCCGGTGGTTCCGTACCTGAGCCCGACGGTCAGCCGTCCGTCGGCGGCGAGGTCGGACAGGTAACGCTGGGCGGTGGCCCGGGACAGCCCGAGCCGGGCGGCGAGGTCCGCTGAGGTCACCGGCCCTCCGGCGGCGCGCAGGGCGTCGATGACGAGCTGCGCGGTGTGGCTCGACCGGCCCTTCCTGACCGCGGCGTCGACCCGGTCGCCCTCGTGCAGCATCCGGACCGCGCGGTCGATCTCGGCCTGGCTCAGCGACGCGGCGCCGCCCAGCCGCCGGTGGAACCGCTCGTACGCGCGGAGCCGCTCGGCGAGGTCACCCTCGGTGAAGGGCTTCACCAGGTAGTTGACCACCCCACGGCCGAGCGCCTCGCGGACGACCCCCGCCTCGGCGGCGGCGGTCAGCATGATCACGTGCCCGCCGAGGTCCGGGACGATCGAGGTTCCGGGCGCGTCCGGAAGGTACTGGTCGAGCAGCACGAGGTGGGGTCGCAGCCGCCCGGCGAGCGCGACGGCCTCGGCGGCGGTGTGGGCGATGCCCGCCACCTCGAACCCCGGCACCCGGCCGACATAGCGCGCGTGGAGGTTGGCGACGCGGAAGTCGTCGTCGACGACGAGAACCCGGATCACGGCGCCCCCACGCACCCGGTGGACGGGGCTCCGGACAGGTGAGGCGCGGGCTCGACCGCGCCGGGGATCCGCGCGACGAAGACCGCCCCGCAGTCGGCGCCGGAGGGCCGGGTCAGGGCGAGGTCGCCGCCGTGCCTGCGGGCGACGCGCCGGGCGAGCGCGAGCCCGACGCCGTGCGGGCGGGCGTCGTCGGCGCTGGTGGTGAAGTCCTGGTCGAACAGCCGGTCGCAGGACTCTGGCGGGACGCCGTCGCCGCTGTCGACGACGACGAGGTGCAGGATGCCGGCTTCGGCCAGCAGCGACACCTCGACCCAGGCGGGCCTGCGGGTGCCGGAGCGCGCCGCGCTGATCGCGTTGTCCACCAGGTTGCCCAGGACCGTGACCATGTCGAGCGGGCAGGTGAGCGGACCGGGCAGGAACGAGTCCTGGCTGAGCCGCAGGTCGACCGCGCACTCGGAGGCCACCGCCGTCTTCGCGGCCAGCAGCCCGCGGACGTACGGGTCGCGCAGCCGCCCGCCGTCGCCGTACTCCGTCGCGAGGGGATCGTCGGCGAGCTCGCGGAGGTAGGCCGCGGCCTCGTCGCGATGCCCCAGACTGAGCAGGCCGGACAACGTGTGCAGCCGGTTGGTGTACTCGTGGGCCTGCGCGCGCAGCGCGTCCGACAGCGCGCGCACCACGTCGAGCTCGCGGGTCATCTCGTCCAGGTCGGTGCGGTCCCGCAGCGTGACCACGTGGCCGAGGTCGTGCTGCCCGCGCCGCACCGGCCCGGCCGTGGCGACCAGCATCCTGTCCTCGGTGGCGAGGAGCACCCCGCGGACCGTGCGGCGCTCGGCCAGGAGCGTGCGTACGCCGGCCGGCAGGCCCGCGTCGCCGACCGCGGTGCCCGGATCCGGCATGCCGCCGAGGAGCCGCGCGGCGGCGTCGTTGCAGATCGTGATCCGCCCGGCCGCGTCCACCGCCAGCACGCCCTCGTCGATGCCGTGCAGTACGGCTTCGCGCTCCCGGAGCAGGTCGGCGAGATCGGAGGGCTCCAGCCCCAGCGTCTGCCGCTTGAGGCGGCGTGCGAGGCCGGCGGAGGCGGCCAGGCCGAGCAGCAGCGCGAGACCGGTGAACCCGGCCGCGCCCCGCAGCAGGTCGCCGACCCTCCTGGACACCTCACCGGCCGCGATCCCCACGCTGACCTGGCCGGCCACCCGCCCGGCGCCGTCCAGCACGGGCACCTTGCCGCGCGCCGACAGGCCGAGCGTGCCGCGCTCGAAGGTGACGACGTCTCGGCCGGCGAGCGCCTCCGGCTCGGTGCTCACCCGATGCCCGATCCTCGCGGGGTCCGGGTGGGAGTACCTGATGCCCTGGTCGTCGGCCACCACCACGAACAGCACCCCGGTACGGCGGCGTACCTCTTCGGCCCGCCGCTGCACCTGCGGGCCGGGTGAGTGGGCGGCCACCGCGCGTATCACGACGTCGTCGGCGGCGACGGCGCGCGCCACGGCGAGCGCGCGCTGCTCGTACTGGCGCTCGAGTTCCGCGTGCAGCAGGTACGCCACCAGCGCGAAGCCGAGACCGATGATCAACAGGAGGACCGCGACCTGCACGAGCAGCGCTTGGGTCGCGAAACGGGGGTGCGGACGCGGCCTAGGAGGGTCGGCCCAGGGCATGCCCAGCACGATACCCGCCGGGTCTCGTCACACAAGGGTGAGCAGAAAGCGCAGAACGCGAAGTATGCGCATTACCCGAACAAGTGGCACAAGCCTGGTCGGCCTCTTCGCCCCGGCCTACGGTCCCGGAGAGCTTTCGCACAACGGTTTTCCTGAAGGAGTGAACTCGTGGCCGAATCACCACCCGCGATCGAGTTGCGGGGTGTGACGAAACGTTTCCGTTCCCGCGACGGCGCGGCCCACACCGCGACCCGCGACATGTCCTTCACCGTACGCCAAGGGGAGTTCGTCAGCGTGGTCGGGCCGACGGGATGCGGCAAGTCCACCAGTCTGTCGATGATCTCGGGGCTGGCCCCGGCCGGCGAGGGCGAGGTCCTGGTCCACGGCCGCCCGGTGACCGGCATACCCGACCGGCTCGGGTACATGTTCCAGCAGGACGCCGTGCTCCCGTGGCGTACGGTCCTCGACAACGTCGCCGCGGGCCCGCGGTACCGCGGCGCGCCCAAGCGGGCCGCGCGTGAGCAGGCCGCGGACTGGGTCGCGCGGGTCGGGCTCGCGGGCTTCGAGCGGTACTACCCGCACCAGCTCTCCGGGGGCATGCGCAAGCGGGTCGCGCTCGCCCAGACGCTGATCAACGAGCCGTCGATCCTGCTGATGGACGAGCCGTTCGGCGCGCTCGACGTGCAGACCCGAGAGCACATGCAGGACCTGCTGCTCGAACTGTGGTCCGGCACCGGCGCGGCGGTCGTCTTCGTCACCCACGACCTGACCGAGGCCATCGCCCTCGCCGACACCGTGGTCGTCATGACGGCGGCGCCCGCGACGGTCAAGGACGTCGTCCGCGTCGACCTCGCCCGGCCGCGCCGGGTGGAGGAAATCCGGCTGGAGGATGCCTTCCTCGACGTCTACCGGCGGGTCTGGGACTCGCTGCGCGAAGAGGTCGAGATCACCCGGGCGAGAGGAGCCCGCCGTGCCGCCTGAGACCGTGGCCGCCGCCCCGCCCCCGGTCGAGGACGCGCAGGCGTCGGCCCCCGCCCGCCGCCGCCGGTTCCCGGCACCGAAGATCACGGTCACCCGGGTCCTGCTCGTGGTGCTGTGGCTGGGCAGCTGGGAGGTCGCCACCGCCGGCTGGCTCGACCCGTTCTACTACTCCCGGCCCAGCGCGATCTGGGGCCGGCTCGTCGACTGGTTCACCAAGGGAACGGCCTTCGGTTCGATCTGGGAGCAGATCGGGGTCACGCTGGAGGAGGCCGTCCTCGGATTCGCGGCCGGATCGCTCGCCGGGATCGTGCTGGGCGTGCTCCTCGGCCGGGGCCGGTTCATCGCCGAGGTGTGTGCCCCGTTCATCAAGGCCGCGAACGCGATCCCGCGCATCGTCCTCGCCTCGCTGTTCGTGATCTGGTTCGGCCTGGGCATGTCGTCCAAGGTCGCCACGGCCGTCGTGCTGGTGTTCTTCGCGGTGTTCTTCAACGCCTTCCAGGGCGCCCGCGAGGTGGACAGGACGCTGGTCGACAACGCCCGCGTCCTCGGCGCGAACCCCCGGCAGATCCTCACCTCGATCGTGCTGCCGAGCGCCACGTCGTGGATCCTCGCAAGCCTGCACGTCGCCTTCGGCTTCGCGCTGATCGGGGCGATCGTCGGCGAGTACACCGGCGCGGACAAGGGCCTCGGCCTGCTGATCAACCACGCCCAGGGCACGTTCGACGCCGCGGGCATCTACGCCGGAATGATCATCATCACGGTCGTCGCCCTGCTCGCCGAGTGGCTGCTCACCCTCCTCGAACGCCGGCTGCTCGCCTGGCGCCCCCCGTCGTCCTCCGCCGCCGCCGACGCGCAGATCTGATCGGAGCCCCCCATGAACGCGTTGCCCCGCCTCGTCACCGTCACCGCCACCGGCCTCGCCCTGGCGCTCTGTCTCACCGGCTGCCGCGACTCGCGCGCCGGCGCGGGGCAGCCGGGCGGAACGCCGACCGTGAAGATCATGGTCGGCGGCATCGACAAGGTCATCTATCTGCCCGCCAAGCTCACCGAGCAGCTCGGATACTTCAAGGCCGAGGGACTCGACGTCCAACTGCTGTCCGAACCGTCCGGCGCCCAGGCCGAGAACGTGCTCGTGGCGGGCGATGTGCAGGGCGTCGTCGGGTTCTACGACCACACCATCGACCTGCAGACCAAGGGCAAGTGCATCCAGAGCGTGGTCCAGTTCGCCGATGTGCCCGGCGAGGTCGAACTGGTGGCGGCGGGCAAGGCCGGTGAGATCACCTCGCCCGCCGACTTCAAGGGCAGGCGCCTGGGCATCACCAGCCCGGGCTCCTCGACGGACTTCCTGACCCAGGCCCTGGCCGTACGGAACGGGGTGCGGGTCGAGGACTTCACCCGGGTGAAGGCCGGAGCCGGCCCCACTTTCATCTCCGCCCTGGACAACGGCGGCATCGACGGCGGCATGACCACCGACCCCACGGCGGCCCGGCTGACCACCACGGGCAAGGCCAAGGTGATCGTCGACATGCGGACGGAGGAGGGGACGAAAGCCGCCCTGGGTGGCCTCTACCCGGCCAGCTCGCTCTACATGGACTGCGCCTGGGTCAAGGCGAACAAACCCGTCGTGCGGAAGCTGGCCGGCGCCTTCGTCAAGACGCTGCGGTTCATCAACGACCACTCGGCCGAGGAGATCGCGGCGAAGATGCCCGCCGAGTACGCCGGGGACGACGCGAAGCTGTACGTCAAGGCCATCGGCGACACCAAGACCATCTTCACGAAGGACGGGGTCATGCCCGCCGACGGCGCCAGGAACGTGCTGGAGGTGCTCGGCTCCTTCTCGCCCAACGTCAAGGGCAGGAAGGACACGATCGACCTCGGCGCCACCTACACCACGGAGTTCGTCAGCGGCGGGTGAACCCCGTCCTTCCCGGCCTTCCCGTCCTTCCCGGCCTTCCCGGCCTTCCCGGCCTCCCCGGCCTACGCGCAGACGCCGGGGAGGTCGCAGAGCTTGGCGGCCATCGTCCGGGCGTCCTTGATCAGCGGGCGGAACTGGGACAACGGAAGGCTCTTGGTCACCATGCCGGTCCTGACGTAGACCGCCACCGCGCTCCCCTTGCGGACGATGACGGAGCGGGAGCGGTTCTCGAAGAAGAAGCCGCCGATCCGGAGGGCCTCGTCGCCGACATCGGTGCTCTTCCACGTGTACGCGTGACGGTTCGGGCCCCTGCCTCCCGTGCCGCACCTGGCCAGGTCGGCGCGTACGGACTTCATCGCCGCCTTCGCCGCCTTCGCCGCCTGCTCCGACGGGTAGACCACGACCTGCTCGCTGCGGTAGACGGTCTCGGCCACGTAGGTGAACGTACGGCTCGCGCTGCGGCCGTCGCGGGCGGTCCTGCGGTCGCACGGGTTCACCTCAAGGGGCTTGCTCAGGCTGTCGGTGAGCTTCATGTGCTCCCACGGCCTGTGCGGGCCGTCCACCTTGGCCTCGTCCAGCAGGAAGCCCTTGGGCAGCGTCGCCGGAGCCGCCGCCATCGCCTGACCCGCGCCGATAGCCGTCACCGCCGCGGCCGCCGCCAGAGAAACCAGAACCTTACGCATCGATGCGCCCCTTATGAGTCGGTTGTCATTACGTTCGACGGGGCCTTCGCCGATTTTGTTCACCACCGGAAGGACGAGGGCCCTGACGTCCCGGGCACACGAGGGCGGACCCGCGGCCGTACGCCGGCGTGGGCCGTTCGGAACGCTCCACTGGCCGCCGGGGGTGAGACGGCTTCCGCCCCCCGGCGGACGGTGTGCCGCTGGGTCAGGACGCCCGGCGGCCCGCGCTTGTGCGTGGCTGCGGCTGCGGTTCCGGCTCGGCCGGTCCGGTCGCCCGCTGCGGCGGCACGACCGGCGTGGGCCGCACCAGGCCGAGGGCGACGACCTCGTTGGCGAGCCGGGTGCGCCGGTTGGTGCCCTCCGGGATGCGGAATTTCTGGTAAAGCCGCAGCAGATGCTGCTTGACCGCCGCCTCGGTCACCACGAGGTCGTCGGCGATCTCCCGGGCCGTCGCGGGCGCCACGAACGCCTCGTCGGACAGCGCGGGACGGCACAGCGAGGTGAGGACGTCGACCTCCCGGCGGGTGAGCTCCGGCGCGGCGGCGCGGCGCAGCTCGACCTCGGGGGCGATGTCCTCCCGCGGGATACCGCCGACCCGGGCCCGGGCGGCCCCGAAGGAGACGACGTCGCCGTCGTCCAGCACCCTCCTGGCGATCGGCCTGCCGTTCACCCGTGTGCCGTTGCGGGACAGGCCCAGGTCCACGACGTACAGGTAGGGCCCGCGACGGACGAATTCGGCGTGCAGCCGTGACACGCTCGGATCCGTCAGCCGGACGTCAACGCCTCGGCCGCGGCCGATCGTGGTGACGTCGGGGCGCAGCGGCACCACCTCGCCGCTGTCCTCGATCCGTATGAACGGCCCCTCCACGGCAGTTCCTCCCCAGGTAGCCCGCCGTTACTTTCCCTATAGCTGCGGCTTACCCACCCGTGGCGAGGGGGAATCGCCTTTGCCACGAGCAGAATCAATCCTGGAATTGGTCTGGACCTTTGAGGGGCGGTTTACCTGCTCACGGGTAGACTTCGGGCGGAGATAAGCGGAGGAAACCCTTATGGCGGACAAGCCCACCAAAGGCCTCGCCGATGTCGTCGCCGCGTCCACAGCGCTCAGCGACATCGACGGCAAGGCCGGCCGTCTCTTCTATCGGGGATACGACATCCACGACCTGGCCGGCCACGCCACCTTCGAAGAGGTGGCCCACCTGCTCCAGCGTGGCACGCTGCCGACCCGCGGGCAGCTCGCGGACTACGGCGCGGAGCTGGCCGAAGGCCGCACCCTGGGTGCGCTCGTCGAGAGCAACGTCTCAGAGATCGCCGGGAAGCAGGCGCCCATGGAGGCGCTGCGCACCTTGGTCTCGCTGGCCGGGGCCGACGACCCGGACAAGGACTCCAACGCCGCCGACGCCAACCGCCGCAAGGCCGCCAGGCTCACGGCCCAGCAGCCGATCCTCGTCGCCCGCTATCACGCGGCCAGGACGGGAGCGGACATCCCGGAGCCCGATCCCGAGCTGAGCACCGCCGCGAACTTCCTGCTGCAGATCACCGGCCGCCGCCCCGAGCGGCGCGAGGTCGAGATCTTCGACACCTGCCTGGTGCTGCACGCCGACCACACGATGAACGCCTCCACCTTCGCCGCCCGCGTCTGCGCCGCGACGCTGTCCGACATGCACTCGGCGATCGTCGCCGCCATCGGCACGCTCAAGGGCCCCCTCCACGGTGGGGCGAACGAGCAGGTCATGCGTACGCTGGAAGCGCTGGACCCACGCGGCGTCGCGCAGGCCGTACGGGACAAGCTGGCGGCGGGCGAGAAGATCATGGGATTCGGGCACCGCGTCTACAAGACCGAGGACCCCCGGGCGACCCACCTGAGGCGGATGTCGCAGGAGCTGGCCGAGGCCTCGGGTGACGACACCTACTACCGGATGTCGCGGGAGATGGAGGAGGTCGTCTTCGCGGACAAGCACCTGTACCCGAACGTGGACTTCTACGCCGCGACCGTCTACCACTACCTCGGCATCCCGACGGACCTGTTCACGCCCGTGTTCTCGGTCAGCCGCATGTCCGGATGGACCGCCCACGTGATCGAGCAGCACGCCGACAACCGGCTGATCCGGCCGGACAGCGAGTACATCGGCGAGCGCGACCAGAAGTGGGTGCCCATCGACGAACGGTGACAGTGAGGAATGCGCGCCGAGGACCGCAGTGGCAGGCATGGGAGAGACGTGAGAACGAGCGAGAGCACGGCCTGGGGGCCGTACCTGCTGGTGGCGGCGGGTGCGGCCGCCGGGCTGTGCGCGATCGGCCTGGGTGTGCCGGTGCCCGCGGGCGGTGCGATCATGGGGTGCGGCTTCCTCGCCGGATCCCTGGCCCGGGTGACGGTCTCGGAACGGCGAGCGGGCGCGCTCGCGGTGCGCAGCAAACGGATGGACGCGCTCACGCTGGCGGCGTTCGGCGCGGCGCTCGTCATCGGCTCGCTGCTCATGCTGCTGCGGCTGCACGACTCGTAGGGACACGACCTCGTCGCGGACTTACCACACCCGTCCGATAGCCTCAACGGCCAGTGAGCCTCAAAAAGGACGTGCTGGCCAGTTAGTTCAGAAGGGGAACCCCACGCATGCCCAAGATCAAGGTAGCGGGCCCGGTCGTCGAGCTCGACGGCGACGAGATGACCCGGATCATCTGGCAGTTCATCAAGGACCAGCTGATCCTTCCCTACCTCGACGTCGACCTGAAGTACTACGACCTCGGCATTGAGCACCGCGACGCCACCGACGACCAGGTCACGATCGACGCCGCCAACGCCATCAAGCAGTACGGCGTGGGCGTGAAGTGCGCGACGATCACGCCGGACGAGGCCCGCGTCGAGGAGTTCGGCCTGAAGAAGATGTGGAAGTCCCCGAACGGGACGATCCGCAACATCCTCGGCGGTGTCATCTTCCGCGAGCCGATCATCATGTCGAACATCCCTCGGCTCGTGCCCGGCTGGACCAAGCCGATCGTCGTCGGCCGTCACGCCTTCGGCGACCAGTACCGCGCCACCGACCTGAAGATTCCGGGCGAGGGCACGCTGACGCTGACGTTCACGCCCAAGGACGGCAGCGAGCCGATCGAGCTCAACGTCTTCGACTTCCCCGGCGCCGGCGTCGCCCTGGCGATGTACAACCTGGACGAGTCGATCCGCGACTTCGCCCGCGCCTCCATGCGGTACGGCCTCAACCGCGGCTACCCGGTCTACCTGTCGACCAAGAACACGATCCTCAAGGCGTACGACGGCCGGTTCAAGGACATCTTCGCCGAGGTCTACGAGACCGAGTTCAAGGCCGACTTCGAGGCCGCCGGAATCACCTACGAGCACCGCCTGATCGACGACATGGTGGCCGCCTCCCTGAAGTGGGAGGGCGGGTACGTCTGGGCCTGCAAGAACTACGACGGCGACGTCCAGTCGGACACGGTGGCGCAGGGCTTCGGCTCGCTCGGCCTCATGACCAGCGTGCTCATGACCCCCGACGGCCGTACGGTCGAGGCCGAGGCGGCGCACGGCACGGTGACCCGGCACTACCGCCAGCACCAGCAGGGCAAGCCGACCTCCACCAACCCGATCGCCTCGATCTTCGCGTGGACCCGCGGTCTGCAGCACCGCGGCAAGCTCGACAACCAGCCCGAGGTCATCGACTTCGCCGAGAAGCTGGAGCGGGTCTGCGTCGAGACCGTCGAGGGTGGCCAGATGACCAAGGACCTCGCGCTCCTGGTCGGCGGCGACGCCGAGTGGCTGACCACGCAGGACTTCCTCGCGGCGCTCGACGAGAACCTCAAGAAGAAGATGGCGCTGTAACGAGAAGCGGCCTCTGCCTGCGGTTCCACCGGCAGGCAGAGGCCGCTGTGGCTCTCCGGGCCGTCTGCGGGCCGTCAAGCGTCCCGGACGGCCCGGCCGCGGCACTGCCGGCGCATCGGGATCAGGCAGGGCTGGACGATCGCTCAGAACGAGACCGTGGCGTACTGGTAGTAGCTGTCGCCGTTCTCATCGTCGTAATGTTTCCGTCCCGTCATGATCTCGCCGGCGCCCGCCTTCGACTCGTGACCGCTCTCCCTGTACCGCGACGTCCAGCGCCGGTTGATCAGCTGTACGGGCTTGCCCTGCCAGGTGAGCAGCGCGAAGTAGGTCGTGGTGACGCCGTTTTCGTCCCCGTCGTGCCTCCGGCCGACCATGCCGTTGCTTTCCGGCGCCTCGAACCACGAGTAGGGCTCCTTCCGGGGATCCGCGTACGGGCTCGCCGACACGGAGACCTGTACGCCGTTGATGTAGATCCGGCCGCACCAGTACGTGGTCCAGCCGTTCTCGTCCCCGTCGTGCGCCCGACCGGTGATCACCTCGCCGGCGGGGCAGAAGAACTTGCTGTCCTTCTCCCTCATACTCGCGGAGTACCCCGCGACGATCTGAACGACCGGTGCCGCGGCCGCGGGAGCCGCGGGGGCCAGGGTCAGGGCCAGAACGGCGGACACCGCGGCGGCAAGCGCCTTTCTGTTCATGTCACGTCCCTAAGATCGATTGTCTGGAGTGAGTCGCTCTGGATTCCCGGGGCGACGGGGTGTGGCTGATGTCTGTCTGCTGCGGTTGTGGCTTCGAAGGAATGGCCGCCTCGTCGCCCTGGACGCCTTGGCCGCTCATTGAGATC